>JBARDR010000493.1:0-3166 GCA_049795335.1 Gelidibacter sp.
AGCTTAGGCTTTTACAAAACTCTATTCTCTGCTCCCGGAAGTTCAACATCCTCTGAAATTCCTGCAGACGAACAAAAAGAAATGGGCTTGAGTGATGGCTTAATTCGTTTTTCTATTGGTCTGGATGCTGATATTGAAAGGACTTATGATATGATGAAGGATTGCATGAAGGAACTGGATATTTTGTAACAAAAGGTATGAGGGATTAGATGGAACGTTCGAAGATTAAAATTCTGTGTGAAATCTCTGTGTACCTCTATGTAATAACGTTTTTTAATCTGTGAAAATCCGTGAAATCAGTGTCAAAAAATCAGTAAATACCCTTTCAGGATTCTATTACTTATGGAGTAGTTTAAGATAGCTATAAGCTAGTCTGTAAAAGGATACTTTCTGCATTTGTGGAAAGTATCCTTTTTGATGGTAGTGATTTTCATATCCAACTCTATCTCTATCCATTAGTTCATTGTTGTCGGATTAAAGTCGGGTTGATCTTCTAAGAATAGTGATCAATGATGGTCTTTCAACGTCTTTGATCCTCAATCCCCTTCATTTCTAAGTTTTTGAGAACTGTTGCTAAAACATCATATCCATTCTAACTATGAGTTTCAAGCCCATATTTTCAACTAATTACGTGTTTAGTATTTAGTACTTGGTTTATAAGCGGAGGGGTCTTAATTCTTTTCCAGACAATAGTGCCATTATAAAAATGGTGTGTAGCAATTAGATTTTTCGCTTCTAGAATATCCACTGAAATCAGTGCATGTCTTAAAAATCAGGGTCACCCGTCTTAAAGGACGGGCAGGTCTGCGTTCTAATAGCTCGATAAAACAAGCGCCTCTAGTATTTGAAAATGCTCTTTTATAAAGACTGAACCCCAAATTGATTTGCATAGGTTTGTTGAAAATCGTAACATTACCTATTCAACCTTTAACCGAAAATCACTAATTACGTATGCAGAGCCAAGACATTAAGCCACGAGTACCTCAGGATGACCCGATTGTTGAAAATAAAGAACTGAGTATTTGGGAGGCGTTGATTCCGGTTCTTGCTTTGGTAACCATGCTTGCTTACAACGTTTATCTCTATGGCGGGGATGCTCTCAACGGTTCCAATCAGTTTATATTATTGTTAGGAGGTGCAGTCGCCGCTGTTGTTGGCTTTTTCAATAAAGTCACCTTTGGACAAATGATTGAGGAGGTTTCAGAAAACATTAAATCGACCGCGGGCGCGCTCCTCATTCTTCTTATGGTTGGTGCACTTGCGGGTACTTGGTTGATAAGTGGCATCATTCCAACCATGATTTACTATGGACTTCAAGTTTTAAATCCAACGATATTTTTGGCCGCCTGCGTGATTATTTGTGCGATCATTTCCGTGGCTACCGGAAGTAGCTGGACAACTTCAGCAACGGTAGGCATTGCGCTTATGGGGATTGCCAATGCTTTAGGAGTACATGCTGGTATGGCGGCTGGAGCGATTTTATCTGGGGCCTATTTTGGTGACAAGATCTCGCCATTGAGCGACACTACCAATTTAGCTCCGGCCATGGCTGGAACGGATTTATTTACTCACATTCGCTACATGCTTTATACTACAACACCAACATTAATTATAACCATACTCGCTTTTATTGTGATAGGTTTAAATATTGAAACGCATGGAACAGCCAACACCGAAGGCATTTTAACAGCACTTAAAGCCTCTATTAATGTGAGTCCATGGCTATTCTCTGTTCCATTATTGGTTATTGTTTTGATCATAAAAAAAACCCCGCCACTCGTCGCACTTCTTGCCGGCACATTGTTGGGAGGCATTGCAGCACTCATTTTTCAGCCTCATGTGGTGGCCTCTATTGGCGGCGGAACTACCTTGAATTTCACAACAGGCTACAAAGGTCTTATGGATGCCATTACGGTTGACACTGCTATTCCCACAGATAGCGAGGCTTTAAAAGGTCTTTTCGCGTCTGGAGGCATGGCGAGCATGTTGGGTACCGTTTGGTTAATATTATGTGCCATGGTTTTTGGAGGAATTATGGATGCCATCGGGGCTTTGGCAACGATCAGTAAAGCGCTTTTGAAATTGTTTCACACAACCTTTGGTCTTTTTGCAAGTACAGTAGCCAGTTGTTTAGCGCTGAATATTACCGCCAGTGATCAATATCTCGCCATTGTGGTTCCGGGAAAAATGTACTCACAAGCCTATAAAGACAAAGGATTAGCACCTGAAAACCTCTCCCGAACTCTTGAGGATAGTGGTACCGTCACCTCAGTTTTGGTGCCCTGGAATACTTGTGGCGCCTATCATAGCGGCGTTTTGGGCGTGGACACCTTACATTATGCTGGCTATGCAATTTTTAACTGGCTCAGTCCATTTATGACCTTAATATTCGCAGCTTTCAGAATAAAAATAAGACAGCTTGCTACTGCCAAATAAGGTTTCTGGATTGAATTTAAAACCATGCAACTGCCTCTTAATTAATCAGAACAGGTACTCTATAACTCAGAATTCCTATAACTGATCCATCTTGTTATTCATAAAACCTATAACAATATAATTTTATATAATCAATCCCTATCGTCATTAGCATTAATATTAGGTAGTTTTGTATCAGAAATAATATTAATCTTAAACATATATCAAATGGCATTCGTAGGAAAAAAATTCCCAAATTTAAACGTCAACGCAATGAATGATATGGGTGATACTTTCACCATTAACATTCTTGAAGAAGCAACAAAAAACAACAAAAAAGTACTTTTATTTTGGTATCCAAAAGATTTCACTTTTGTGTGTCCAACAGAACTACACGCTTTTCAAGCTGATTTAGCAGAATTTGAAAAACGTAACACTATCGTTATTGGCGCATCTTGTGATACTGCTGAAGTTCACTTTGCATGGTTAAGCACCGCAAAAGACAACGGTGGAATTGAAGGTGTTACCTATCCGATCTTAGCCGATTCTAACAGAAACTTGGCTAATGCATTAGATATTTTAGACATTACCAATGAAACTTACAATGAAGAAACCGGTATCGTTACTGTTGAAGGTGATAATGTAACCTACAGAGCGACCTATATTATAGATGAAGAAGGAACAGTTGTTCACGAAAGCATCAATCACATGCCATTAGGAAGAAACGTTAAGGAATACCTTCGTTTAATTG
>JBARDR010000494.1:0-2133 GCA_049795335.1 Gelidibacter sp.
TCTAAAGGAATATCACTCATTCTTTCTATATATTCTTTTTTTGCAGTAAACACCCAGTAAAAAAGGCCCGCGAAAAAGAGGAAAAATATAAGCAAGGAAATTATCGGGTATATTTCTATACCCGAGATACTTTCCATATGGTTTTTTATAAATTTCAGCATGATGATTAGTTTTGTGAGGTTTCTAAATCTTTGACTTTAATGTCTGTTCCAAGACGCTGTAAATAGGCGATAATTGCTACGATTTCACGATTTCGCATTTCTACGAAGTCTGCGCCACCGCTTTGTTTATCGGCTTCGTAAGATCTTACAAAATCTGGATCAGAATAAAGATTCTCTTCTATTTTAGCCCCTTGTTCAGCCATGCTTTGTGAGGCATTGGCAATGTCTTCTTCAGTATAAGGAACACCTAACGTGACCATTGTTCTTAATTTGGTTTCCGTATTGGATTTGTCCAATTCATCCGTAATTAACCATTTATAAGCAGGCATAATGGATCCAGATGACGTACTTTGAGGATCATACATGTGGTTAAAGTGCCAGCTGTCCGAATATTTTCCACCAATTCTATGTAAGTCTGGTCCCGTACGTTTACTTCCCCAAAGGAATGGGTGGTCGTAAACAAATTCTCCAGCTTTTGAAAATTCACCGTAACGCTCCACTTCATCTCTAAATGGTCTTACCATTTGAGAGTGACAACCGACGCAACCTTCACGAATGTATAAATCCCTACCTTCAAGTTCCAAAGGTGTATATGGTTTAACGCTTGTAATGGTTGGGATGTTTGATTTTACCATGATCGTAGGTACAATTTGAACGATACCGCCAATAAGGATGGCAATAGTAGCTCCAATAGTTAATTGTACAGGTCTACGCTCCAACCAACTGTGCCAGTGCTCTCCAGCAACACGTCTTTGAGAAACACGTTCTAATGCAGGAGCTTCTGCCAGTTCGTCAGTAACTTCGCTACCTTTTCTCACAGTTTGAATGATGTTATAAACCATAACCAGTGTTCCTGTGATGAACAAAGTACCACCGATAGCTCTCATCCAATACATTGGCATAATTTCGGTAACGGTTTCTAAAAAGTTACCATATACCAGAGTGCCGTCAGGATTGAACTGTTTCCACATACTTGCTTGGGTAAAACCAGCAACGTACAATGGCAATGCATACATAATGATTCCTAAAGTTCCAATCCAAAAGTGGAGATTGGCCAAGCCTACAGAATAAAGTTTTGACTTGGTCAAACGCGGGATTAACCAATAAATCATACCAAAGGCTAAGAACCCGTTCCAGGCCAAAGCTCCAACGTGCACGTGTGCAATAATCCAATCGGTAAAATGCGCAATAGCATTTACGTTTTTCAACGACAGCATTGGACCTTCAAAAGTTGCCATACCATAACCTGTAATAGCAACAACCATGAATTTTAGAACAGGATCAGTTCTTACTTTATCCCAAGCACCACGAAGTGTTAACAATCCGTTGATCATCCCTCCCCAAGAAGGCATCAACAACATGATAGAGAAGGCAACCCCCAAATTCTGGGCCCATTCTGGCAATGCGGTATATAATAAGTGGTGTGGTCCTGCCCAGATATAAATAAATATCAGGGACCAAAAGTGAACGATCGAAAGTCTGTAAGAATAAACAGGACGGTTAGCTGCTTTAGGTACAAAATAGTACATCAAACCTAAGAATGGAGTGGTCAAGAAAAACGCAACGGCGTTATGTCCATACCACCATTGTACTAAGGCATCCTGAACCCCTGCATAAACTGAGTAGCTTTTAAAAGCGCTTACAGGAAGCGCTAAACTATTGAATATGTGAAGGACGGCTACCGTAACAAAAGTGGCTATGTAAAACCAAATGGCTACATATAAATGGCGCTGTCTTCTTTTTAATATCGTAGCAATAAGGTTCCAACCAAAAACAACCCAAACAACCGCGATAGCGATATCTATAGGCCATTCTAATTCAGCATATTCCTTGGATGATGAAAATCCTAAAGGAAGTGTAATTGCTGCTGCAACAATAATTAATTGCCATCCCCAGAAGTTGATGTTACTCAAAATATCACTGGACATCCTGGCTTTTAATAAACGCTGTGTGGAGTAATAAACACCCGCAA
>JBARDR010000495.1:0-3476 GCA_049795335.1 Gelidibacter sp.
TGAAGAAACTCAAAATCTGTACCGAACAGATGCTTTATCGACAGACAGTCTTTCCATGGCTGATCTGTCTTGGAAAGAATTATTCACCGATCCTTATTTGGTTGAATATATTGAAAAAGGACTTCAAAACAACATCGACATTCGTGTGGCCATTCAACAAGTATTGAGTGCTGAAGCCTACACTAAACAAGGGAAAGCAGGTTATTTACCAACCCTTAACGCGGACGTTAATGCCACACGATCATACATTTCTAAGAATGGCCAACAAGGCGCTTTAACAATTGGTGGTAAAGATCATATAGATCAGTTTCAATTGTCTGGAAACTTATCTTGGGAAGCTGACATCTGGGGGAAAATAAGAAGCAACAAACGTGCTACAGAAGCTGATTATTTAGGCACTGTAGCCGCACATCAAGCGGTAAAATCACGCTTAGTATCGGATATCGCGGCCACCTATTATCAATTGTTGGCTTTAGATTCGCAATTAGAAATTACCAAAAAAACGGTCATGGTACGAGATAGCAGCGTGAGCACTATCCAAGCCTTAAAAGACGCTGGAAATGTCACTCAGGTAGCGGTCGATCAAAACGTAGCGCAATACAATAATGCCAAAGCCATTCAAGTAGATTTGGAGACGGCTATTTTTCAGACAGAGAACGTTTTGAGTATTTTGTTAGGCGAACATCCACGTGGTTATGCACGTAGTGTTTTAGACGACCAACATTTACAGACAGACTTAAAATTGGGAGTCCCGACCCTATTGTTGAGCAACAGACCTGACGTTATTGCCGCAGAATACAACTTGCTCAGAGCTTTTGAATTGACCAATGTGGCGCGGAGCAACTTTTATCCGTCGTTAACCATTTCAGCTTCCGGAGGTTTTCAAAGTTTAGAATTGGATCAAATATTGAATACCAATTCCTTATTTGCAAACTTAGTGGGCGGATTGGCCCAACCTATTTTCAATCAGCGTAAAATCAGAACTCAGAAAGAAGTTGCTGAGGCACAACAAGAACAAGCTTTGTTAGAATTCAAACGCTCCTTATTGATTGCCGGAAACGAAGTGTCCAATGCTTTGTACAGCTATACTGCCGAGACAGAGAAATTTAAATTCAAAAACTTGGAAGTTGAGGCCCTTCGCAGAGCCGAACAGGATTCTAATGACTTATTGAAAAATGGATTTGCCAATTATTTAGATTTATTGACTGCAAGACAAAGTGCGTTAAGCGCGGAATTAAATCTGATTGATAGCAAACTTAAACAATTGTTGTCTATTGTTGATTTGTACCAGGCACTGGGTGGTGGTTGGAAATAAGCTATAAATAATTTTTATTTCAGAAGAAGGCTATAAATACTTAAGGTGTTTATGGCCTTTTTTTATTTGATATCACGAAATTTTCAAATTCTTTGAAAGTCTTCATTTGGTAATTCTCAGAGGCTCAACAAATTCATGAGCTTAACATCCGTTACTCTATTAATAATTACCAACTGTACAGTATTTCGACCCATCCATACATTCCTTCTTACGCACCACACGTTTTTGTTGTATAATTGAAATTCAATTATTGCGCAACCCTAAAGTGCTTACTATTTGAACTTTGCATACGCCACAGTATTATCGGGTGTCCTATTTGTTTCAATTGTTCAAACAAATAGGCAATGCTCCTATTTTAAATCCAAGTAATCTTACGCCCTCTACAAATTAAAAACCAACCAATTATGAGAAATTTATACCTTATAAAAATTCCTAAATTTTTTATTTTTCTGTGTGCATTCCTTGCGATGCCTATGCATATTTATGCTCAAGCGCCAACAACACCCTCAAGTAACCTATCTTTTTCAAGTATTGATGGTGAACGTTTTAATGTGAATTTCACAAGAGGAAATGGTGCAAGACGCATTATTGTTGCCAAAGCAGATTCACCTGTTACAGCAGTGCCGGTAAATGGAACGGACTATCTTGCAGGAGCTTTCGGTGTAGGAAATCAAATATCCCCAGGCGAATTTGTCGTTTATAAAGGAACTGCAGCTTCTGCCTCCATAACAGGTTTGACACATTCTAAAGTTTATCATTTCAAAGTTTTCGAGTTTAATGGCAGTGATTTCTCAACTCAATATTTAACCGCTAATTATCTACAAGGCAATCAGAGCACACTTACTAATCCTACAACGCAAGCTAGCAACATTACCTTTAGCAATGTCTTGGGAAGCAGTATGACCGTTAATTGGACCAGAGGAAATGGTACAGGTCGCATGCTTATTGCTCGAGCTAATAATCCGGTAAACGTGGAGCCACAAAACTTAGTGAATTATAATAGTACCGGTGGAGGTTATGGTTCTTCAAGTTATCAAATTGGGACAGGCAATTATGTACTCTATGAAGGAACTGCTGCGAGTGTTAACATTTCTAACCTTGACCCCAACACGACCTATCACTTTGCACTCTATGAATATAACGGGAGCAGCGGGAAGGTATACTTAATCTCTACTTCTGCAACTAACCCAGCCTTAGGCGCGACAGCGAGTCAAGCCACCAGTGCCTACCCAACAGAAAACACTAAACTGATGGAATTTGGCGCTTTTGATGGCAATAGCTTTTATTTTAGGATACCAAGTAACCAAATAGGAAATGGCGAAAAAAGAATGGTCATTATCAAAGAGGGTAGCCCAGTCACAGCGGTTCCTGTTGATGGCAACGAATATACGGCGAACACAACCTTTGGGAATGGCCATGAAATAGCGCCAGGAGAATTTGTCATTTTCAGTGGTAGCGGATGGATTAATAATAGAACCATTTCTGGCCTGCGACCACGCACCACCTATCATTTTAAAGTATATGAATTTAATGGTAGTGGAACAAATGCATTCTATTTAAAAACAAACGATATCAACAATACTCCTGTTTTTGAAACCAGTCAAGCCACAGCCACCCACCCTACAACACAAGCCAGCAACATTACTTTTACCAATATATTAGGCAGTAATATGAGAGTTAATTGGACCAATGGAAATGGTTCTAGCCGTATTCTTATTGCCCGAGCAAATGAACCTGTAAATGTAGAGCCTCAAGATTTAGTGAACTATAATAATACCGCTGGAGGCTATGGCTCTCCATCCTATCAAATTGGCACAGGTAATTATGTACTTTTCGCAGGAAATGCGACAGGCACCAACATTACAAACCTTGACCCCAACACCACCTATCACTTTGCACTTTACGAGTATAATGGCAATAGCGGAAAATTATATTTGACCTCTACTTCGATAACTAATCCAGCACCAGGTGCTAGAGCCAGTCAAGCCACCAATGCCTATCCAACAGAAAACACCAAACTGATGGAGTTTGGTTCTTTTGATGGCAACAGTTTTTATTTTAGGATTCCAAGTCACCAAATAGGTAATGGTGAAAAAAGAATGGTTATTATGAAACAAGGAAGCCCGGTCACAGCGGTTCCTGTTAATGGGATTGAATATAC
>JBARDR010000496.1:0-2217 GCA_049795335.1 Gelidibacter sp.
AGAATTGTTGCGCGTTGCAGATATCATGTCGACTTAGGATTGGAGATTGTTGATTGACGATTGAAGATTTTTGAAGCACTCACTCATGGTTTGCGATACGGGCGGGATTTTTGAATAAAATTAATAATAGTAATAAAAAACATAAAAAACATGTCAAATTTAAAATTAGGAATAAACGGATTTGGCCGTATAGGAAGAATCGTTTTTAGAGCAACATTAAATAAACCAAATGTAGAGATAGTAGGTATCAACGATTTATTGGAAGTTGAGCATTTAGCTTATTTATTGAAGTATGACTCCGTTCACGGAAGATTTAATGGTACTGTTGAAGTTAAAGACGGCCATTTGGTAGTGAATGGAAAAACAATCCGTATTACGGCTGAAAAAGATCCTCGTAACCTTAAATGGGATGAAGTAGGTGCAGACGTCGTTGCAGATTGTACCGGAATTTTTACAACTTTAGAAATGGCTCAGCAACATATTGAAGCAGGCGCAAAAAAAGTTGTTATTTCAGCTCCAAGTGCAGATGCACCAATGTTTGTAATGGGTGTTAACCATAAATCGGCAAAAGCTTCAGATACTATCGTGTCTAACGCATCTTGTACGACAAACTGTTTAGCACCAATGGCCAAAATCCTTGATGATGCTTTTGGTATTGAAGAAGGATTGATGACTACCGTTCATGCTGCAACAGCAACACAATTAACCGTTGACGGCCCTTCAAGAAAAGATTATAGAGGTGGTAGAAGTGTTTTAACTAACATCATCCCATCATCAACAGGTGCTGCAAAAGCTGTAGGGAAAGTTATTCCTAAATTAAACGGTAAATTAACAGGAATGTCATTCAGAGTTCCAACTGCTGATGTATCTGTAGTAGATTTAACGTTTAGAACTGAAAAAGATACGTCTTTGGCAGAAATCAAAAAAGCATTTAAAGATGCTTCTGAAGGTGAAATGAAAGGTATTGTTGGATATACTGAAGACATGGTCGTCTCTCAAGATTTTGTTGGAGAAACAAATACTTGTGTTTTTGATGCAGAAGCTTCAATCGAACTTAACTCAAGATTCTTTAAAGTTGTAGGATGGTATGATAACGAATTTGCATATTCTACTAAATTGGTTGAATTGGCACAACACATTCATTCTTTATAAGTAACCCATAAATTCCGTATAAGAATTACTATTTTTATAGATTAAACTTATACGGAATTTTTATATTCAAAAAGCACATGATATTAATAGTTGACAGTGGTTCTACAAAAGCCGATTGGATTTCAGTAGATGACAAAGGCGTTCAGATTCAGGAAAAAATTAGGACTGGCGGTTTAAATCCTGAAATTCTAAAAGAAAAAAAACTCTATAAGATCATCAGAAAGAGTGACGAGTTGATGAAAAGCAAACGTGAGGTTACACATATCTTTTTTTATGGTGCAGGTTGTGGCACTGAAAATCCGAGAATCCTTTTAAAACGTGTGCTGGAAGATATCTTCGTAAATGCTAAGGTGGAAGTATCTGAAGATACCATGGCTGCTGTAAGAGCGACCTTAAATCATGATGACGAACAGGCGATCGTATGCATTTTGGGCACCGGTTCCAACTGTAGTTATTATGATGGCGAACGTATAGATCAGCGCATTCAATCTTTGGGGTATACCTTAATGGACGATGCCTCGGGGAATTATTTTGGGAAACAATTGGTACGGGATTATTATTTCAATCACATGCCAGAAGTTATCAAGGTTTCCTTTGGAGATAAGTATAATATGGATGCTGATTATATCAAATACAATCTGTATAAGCAACCAAGTCCGAATGCGTATTTAGCAAATTTCGCGGAATTTATGTTCTTGAATATCGATTCGGTCTATATTCAGGAGATGATTAAAGAAGGAATACGCACTTTTGCAAAAAACATGATTTTCCAGTTTAAAGATGAAGTGAAAAAAGTTCCAGTTCATTTTGCGGGATCCATTGCGTTCTTTGCCAAAAATCAAATTATTGAAATCGCAGAAGAAATGGGTTTCACAGCAGGAAATTTCGTACGTCGTCCAATTGAAGGGTTGGTCGCCTATCATACGAGAAAATTGTAAGACATTCTTACATTAAATTATAAAAAGCAGTGCATGTTATTCAAATAAATACACTGCTTTTTTTATAGGGAGAGGTTTCATAACTAGTATAATTTGCCGATCAATCAAAAGCTAACATATTATAAAT
>JBARDR010000497.1:0-1550 GCA_049795335.1 Gelidibacter sp.
GATATACAGGTTGTAACAATCTACAAGGTGTGTATGAGGTGGAGGATGCTCAAAAAATAAAATTCTCGCAATTACTTAATACTCTAAAGGCCTGTCCTGAAATGGAAACAGAAGCCAAATTCTTAAAAACCATAAATGCAACAGCCAATTATTCTTTTGAAGATCACGCCTTGGTGATGTATGATAAAGACCATCAAAAGCTAGCTACCTTTAAGGCGGCCAATTAAAACTTTATTACAAAAAAAGGATTAAGAACTGTTTGGGACCTCAAACAGTTTTTTTATCTTCATATCATTGCATCCATCATTTTAAAGCCTATCCATGTCCTTGATTTCATATATTATTTCCCAAACAAAACTTCCGGAAGCTTCAGTTAAAAATACGGTCGAATTATTAAATGAAGATGCGACGATTCCGTTTATTTCCCGATATAGAAAAGAGAAAACCGGTAATCTTGATGAAGTTCAAATTGGCGATATTGTCAAATATAAAGAACAATTTGAAGCCCTTGAAAAACGAAAAGCAGCGATTTTAAAAGCGATTGAAGAGCAAGATGCCCTAACTCCAGAATTAAAACAAAAAATCGAGGCAGTTCAGGATTTGACCACGCTCGAAGATTTATACCTGCCGTTCAAAAAAAGCAGAAAAACAAAAGCAGAAACCGCAAGACAAAACGGATTGGAACCTTTGGCAAAAATCATCATGAGCCAAAATGCTTCTGACTTGGAATCTGTGGCTTTTAAATATATCAAAGATGGTATCGCTTCCGCGGATGAGGCTCTGGAAGGCGCACGTCATATTATCGCTGAATGGATTAATGAACGCACCGATTTCAGAAACAACATCAGGCATCAGTTAGAGCGCTTTGCGATGATTTCTTCGAAAGTTGTAAAATCGAAAGCAGACGATGAAAACGCTCAAAAGTTCCGTGATTATTTTGATTGGGAAGAATCACTGAGCCGAATTCCCTCACACCGATTACTGGCCATCTTGCGCGCCGAAAGTGAAGGCTTTATCAAAACCAAAATCGCCATTGACGATGAGAAAGCCTTAGTCAAAATTGAAGAGCGGATGATTCGTTCCAACAACGATTGTTCAGGGCAAATTCAAATGGCCATTCAAGATGCTTACAAGCGTTTATTGCTGCCATCACTTTCAAACGAAGCACTTCAAACTGCAAAAAGCAAAGCTGATGAATCTGCGATTTCAGTATTTGCAAAAAATTTAAAACAACTATTATTAGGTTCGCCCTTAGGAGAAAAACGAATTCTAGCCCTCGATCCCGGATTTCGTTCAGGCTGCAAAGTGGTGTGTTTAGATGCTCAAGGCGGTTTATTATATAACGAAACCATTTATCCGCACCCACCGCAGAACGATACGCTTGGAGCGATGAAAAAAATCAGCTCACTATCTGAAGCTTATCAAATTGAAGCTATTGCGATTGGCAACGGAACCGCCTCTCGTGAAACAGAAGCCTTCATCCGAAAAATCAGATTTAAGGATGACATTCAGGTATTTGTAGTCAGCGAAGCGGGTGCGAGTATTTATTC
>JBARDR010000498.1:0-6466 GCA_049795335.1 Gelidibacter sp.
TCCAAATGCCGATAACCCCATTTATAACAGCATCAAGGTGCTGCAGTGGTTTAAAGATTATAAATTTGAAAAAGTATCTCCTGTTTTGGGCGAAGTCAAATTGACAGTTTCCCAAATAAAAGCAGGAAAGCAACATAATGCCGTGCCTGCCGAAGTGGATTTGGTAGTGGATGTGCGCGTAAATGATTGCTACACCAATGAAGAAATTGTAGCAATCCTTCAGAAGGAATCTCCTTGCAGTAGCATCATTCCTCGGAGTTTGCGTTTAAATTCATCTTCTATTCCTATAGATCATGCTTTGGTAAAAGCAGGAATTGCCTTAGGAAGAACAACCTACGGATCGCCAACACTTTCTGATCAGGCTGTTTTAAGTTGTCCGTCGTTAAAGTTAGGTCCTGGGGATAGTACACGATCGCACTCGGCTGATGAATTTATTTATATTAGTGAGATTGAAGAAGGGATTGCGCTTTATATTACGCTATTGAAGGAAATATTGTGAAAAAGAATTAAGTATTAAGGTTTGAGAATCAAGTCTTGTTTTTGATTCAAATAAGGTTTTACATAAAAATAATAATCAGCATAAAGCATTTCGACTCCGCTCAATGTGACAGAACAATGAATTTATTACTTTTGAGATTGTCAAATAAAAATTAATTAAAAAAAGAAGTGCAGGTTTAGATTCCTGCCTTCGCAGGAATTTTATGAAACTCTGGGATAAAGGAATTAGTATTGATAAAAAAATAGAACAATTCACGGTGGGGAACGATCGGGAAATTGACTTACACATCGCTAAATATGATGTTCAAGCCTCTTTGGCACACGCTAAAATGCTGAAATCGATCGGTATTTTATCCGAAGAAGAATTAGAGCAATTAAAAGGCGGATTAAAAAATTTGGCACAACAAATTGAAGAGGGCACCTTCACGATTGAACCTCAATTTGAGGACGTGCATTCCAAAATCGAATTTGAACTTACTAAAATTTTAGGCGAAGTCGGTAAAAAGATTCATACGGCACGTTCACGCAATGATCAAGTTTTAGTAGCGTTACAATTGTTCTACAAAGAACAACTCGGAATCATTTACGATAAAACAGAAGTGTTTTTCAATACCTTATTAGGATTAGCCGAAACTCATAAAAAAGCGTTACTTCCTGGCTATACGCATTTACAGGTAGCGATGCCATCGTCTTTCGGATTATGGTTTTCTGCTTATGCGGAACTCTTAATTGATGATGTCTACCTCCTTAATGCCGCTCTAAAAACAGTAGATCAAAATCCGTTGGGTTCCGCTGCTGGTTATGGAAGTTCTTTTGGAATTGACAGAGAGTTAACGACTAAAGAACTACAATTTGCAACATTAAAATACAATGTGGTGGCGGCACAAATGGCCCGTGGCAAAAGTGAACGTACCATGGCCATGACTTTAGGAAGTTTGTGCAATACGATGGCGCGTTTTGCCATGGATATTTGCCTTTATATGAGCCAGAATTTTGGTTTTGTAAGTTTCCCTGATGAATTGACCACAGGCAGCAGTATCATGCCTCATAAAAAGAATCCTGACGTGTTTGAGCTGATTCGTGGGAAGTGTAATAAAATTCAGGCCTTACAAACGGAAATGATTTTGATTACCAATAATCTTCCAAGTGGTTATCATCGCGATTATCAATTGCTAAAAGAAAATATGATTCTTGGCATCAATGATGTAAAGGATATTTTAGATGTTTTCAATTATGCCATTCAGCAAGTAGAAGTCATGGCCATCGATTTAAACGATGCCAAATACCAGCATTTATTTACAGTTGACAATATCAATACGCTGGTTGAAAATGGGATGAGTTTCCGTGAGGCTTATCAAATTATTGGGAAACAGGTTCAGGAGGGCACTTATAAGCCGGATACCTCAAAAGAACATACGCATCAAGGAAGTATTGGAAATTTGTGTTTGGAAGAGATTAAGGCGAAGTTCCCTAAACGTGAAAAACATCCGTGAAGGATGCTTTTCTGAAGAGCTACTATTTAAAAATCTGACTAACCATATAAACTTAAATAATAGTAGATTGTCCTAAATGAATGTTTGTAAAATTCATATTGGTGTCTTTTGGATTATTGATAAAATCTTCAATAAAATCGCCCACTTTTGTGGTTGAAATATGATTGAATTTTGAATTTAAATCGGGTGTTGTAATGTTTAACTTCAATGAACGCTCCACCCCTTCTCGGATCAATTCTGCTTCTTCATATAGTTCAAAATGATCCAAAAGCATAGCGGCTGATAATATGGACGCAATAGGATTCGCTATTCCTAAATCTTTCGCCTGCGGATAAGAGCCGTGAATGGGCTCAAACATGGCGAACTTATCTCCAACCGACGCAGACGCCAATAAGCCAATAGAACCGCCTATAACGCTCGCTTCGTCACTGATGATGTCGCCGAACATATTCTCCGTTAAGATCACGTCAAATTGTTTTGGGTTTAAGATGATTTGCATGGCTGCATTATCAACAAACAAATAATCGAGCTTGACATCTTTGTAATCTTCCGAAATTTCGGTAACCACTTTTCGCCATAAACGCGAGGATTCCAAAACATTCGCTTTGTCCACTAAAGTGACTTTACGTTTTCTGGATTGTGCTGCTTTGAATGCCAAATGCGCAATGCGCTCAATTTCAACACGTGAATACACACATAAGTCTGATGCTGTATTTCCATCTTCGCTAAGGTATTTTTCTCCAAAATATATACCTCCCGTCAATTCTCTGTAGATACAAATATCGGTACCTTTTATGAACTGTTTTTTTAATGGGGATTTGTCCAAAAGTGTATCATAAGCTTTCACTGGTCGGATATTGGCATACAATCCCAATTCCTTACGCAGTTTCAACAAACCTTGCTCTGGACGTACCTTAGCAGACGGATCATTGTCATATTTTGGATCGCCAATGGCACCAAACAAAATGGCATCTGTTTTTTTACATAAATCGAGCGTTTCCTTTGGTAAGGGATCACCCGTTTCATCAATAGCGATGGCACCGGCCGATGCATATTTAAATTGAAACGTGTGATCAAATTCTTGGGCAATGGCTTTTAAGACCTTCACAGCTTGTGCAGTAACTTCCGGACCAATGCCATCTCCTGGCAATACAGCTATTTTTAATTTCATAAATTCTTGCGAAGGCAGAAATCTAATCCTGTCTTCAATTGTTTTGATTGTTTATTTTCTTTTTTACTGCAAGTTTTAAAAATCCTGTAGGATTTTTTCAAATTTTTCGATACTCTCTTTTTTGCTCAACAAATAGTCAATGTCATCATACCCATTGATCATGCAAGTTTTTTTGTAGGCGTCGATCTCAAAACTTTCTAAATGATTGGAGCGGTCCAGACCAATAGTCTGCGCTTCTAAATCAACATTAATTTTGGTCTTTGGATCTGCTTTAATGGCCGTCATCAATTCCTCTAAAAACTCAGGGCTAACCTGAACTGGAAGCAAGCCATTATTAAGCGCATTACCCTTAAAAATATCTGCAAAAAAACTGGATACAATCACTTTAAAACCATAATCGGTTAATGCCCAAGCGGCGTGTTCTCTACTACTGCCACATCCAAAATTATCGCCAGCAACTAAAATTGGGCCTTCGTATTGCGATTGATTCAACACGAAATCCAGATTTATACTGTGATCTTTTTTAAATCGCCAATCTCTAAACAGATTCTTACCAAAACCATCTCTATTGGTCACTTTTAAAAAACGCGCAGGGATGATTTGATCCGTATCCACGTTCTCAATGTCCAACGGAATTGCTGTTGCTTTTAAAGTTTTAAATTTTTCCATCTCATGTCCGCGAAGGCGGGTATTTCTTTAAATTATTCTTTTTTTAGCCACGAATACACAAATGTTTTCGTTAGCTTATACTTCTTTTATAACCTATCAGATTTTCCTCCTACGCTAAAGCTTCGGCGGACAGGTAAAAACCTGAGAGGTTCGCTACCAACATTCTTAATTCAAATGCATCGTAATATCAACAATCTTCCCCTCTACGGCAGTCGCGGCAGCCATCAACGGACTCGCTAAAATAGTACGCGCACCTTGACCTTGTCGACCTTCAAAATTTCGATTGGACGTTGATACGCAATATTCGCCTTGCGGAATTTTGTCATCGTTCATCGCCAAACACGCAGAACATCCGGGTTGACGCAATTCAAATCCTGCAGCATCGAAAATGGTTTTTAATCCTTCGTCAATAATTTGGGCTTCCACTTGTTTACTTCCAGGAACTAACCATGCCGTGACATTATCTGCCTTCCGTTTGCCTTTGATATAATTAGCGGCAATCCTGAAATCTTCAATTCTCGAATTGGTACAACTGCCTATAAATACAAAGTTAATAGGTTTGCCGATTAAGGTCTCTCCTTTCTTAAAGTTCATATAATCCAACGCCATTTCAAAAGAAGCGTCACTGGTTTCAGGGATAAATTCTGAAATTTTGATCCCCATTCCTGGATTGGTTCCGTAGGTCAACATTGGTTCAATATCTTCGGCATCAAAGTGGTATTCCCTATCAAAAACGGCATCGGCATCAGTAGGAAGTGTTTTCCAGTAAGCCACTTTTTTATCAAATTCCTCTCCTTGAGGTGCGAACTCACGACCTTTTACGTACTCAAAAGTAGTGTCGTCTGGGGCAATCATACCACCACGAGCGCCCATTTCAATACTCATATTGCAAACGGTCATACGACCTTCCATAGACATGTTTTCAAACACATCGCCCGCATATTCACAAAAATAGCCAGTACCTGCGTTGGTACCGATTTTGGAAATAATATAAAGAATGACGTCTTTAGAAAGCACGCCATTTTTCAATTTGCCATTAACCGTAACTCTTAAACTCTTTGGTTTGCTAAGCAGTAAACATTGACTCGCAAAAACCTGTGCCACTTGGCTGGTACCAATCCCAAAAGCGATGGTTCCAAAAGCACCATGTGTGGACGTATGACTGTCGCCACAAACAATGGTCATTCCGGGTTGGGTAATGCCCAATTCTGGAGCCATGACGTGAACGATGCCATTATATTTATGACCCAATTCGTATAAGGTAATATTATTTTTTTCGCAATTTTCAGATAGCTGCTCCAATTGTTTTCTGGAAAGCTCATCTTTAATTGGTAAATGCTGATTTACGGTCGGCGTGTTATGATCGGCCGTAGCCACAATCTGATTGGGTCTAAACACCGGAATGTTGCGCTCTTCAAGCTCATTAAAAGCTTGCGGACTGGTCACTTCATGAATCAAGTGTTTATCGATATATAGAATTTGCGGGCCGTTTTCAATCGCATCAACTACGTGAGCATCCCAAACTTTGTCAAATAAGGTTTTTCCCATTTAAGCTGAAATTATTTGTTTATAAACTTTACTCGTTTCAATGATTTGATGGATATCTTTATCATTGACTTCTTTTTTCATATCTGCAAAATCCAAGAAGTTAATATACACTTCATCCAATTGCAATTTTGTCAATTCGTAGCCCACATTTTTAGCTCTGTAAGCTAAGGCAGCACGACCACTTCTGGCGGTCAAGACAATGGCAGACTCGGTAACGCCAACATCGGAGGGATTAATGATTTCATAGGTTTCTCTATTTTTAATCATACCATCCTGATGGATTCCTGAGCTGTGTGCAAAAGCATTGGCGCCAACAATCGCCTTATTTGGCTGCGTATAAATGCCCATGCTATCCGACACTAATTGACTGATACCATATAAATTTTGGGTTTTGATATTGGTGTCCAAATTAAGATAGGGATGTTGTTTTAATACCATGACCACTTCTTCAAGCGCGGTATTTCCGGCGCGTTCGCCTATCCCATTAATGGTACACTCAATTTGTCTGGCACCATTGATGACACCTTCAATAGAATTGGCCGTTGCCAAGCCTAAGTCATTATGACAATGACAGGATAAGATGGCTTTTTCGATGCCTTTTACGTTTTCCTTTAAATATTTTATTTTCGCGCCATATTCACTTGGCAAACAATATCCCGTAGTATCTGGGATATTTAAGACGGTGGCTCCGGCCTTAATGGCCATTTCACAAACACGTGCTAAAAACTCGTTTTCCGTGCGTCCGGCATCTTCTGCATAAAATTCGACGTCTTCCACAAAGGATTTGGCAAATTTCACAGCGTCATAAGCACGTTGTAAAATTACATCTTGATTGGAGTTGAATTTATATTTGATATGTGAAGCCGAAGTCCCAATACCGGTATGGATCCTAGGATACTTAGCATATTTTAAGGCTTCTGCCGCGACTTTGATATCGTTTTCAACCGCGCGTGTTAATCCACAAATCGTTGTGTGTTTAATTAATTTTGCGATTTCTTCCACTGATTTGAAATCGCCAGGACTTGATACCGGAAAACCGGCTTCAATGATATCAACGCCTAGGTTTTCGAGCTGTTCTGCAATAATC
>JBARDR010000499.1:0-2938 GCA_049795335.1 Gelidibacter sp.
TTAAATAAACTCATATTTGTTCTTTTTTAATGTTACTGATTTTATTATAAGAAGCGACCATACCTTGTATCAATGATGAACTTAAACCTTTGTGTTCCATTTCGTTTAAGCCTTCAATAGTACAACCTTTAGGGGTGGTCACACGATCAATTTCTTCTTCTGGATGATGGCCATTGGCAATGAGTAAATTGGCCGCACCTTCACTGGTGTACATGGCCAATTCCTGAGCCTCTTTAGCATCAAAACCTAATTGAATTGCCGCTTGAGTAGTAGCACGAATGAGACGCATCCAAAACGCAATACCGCTGGCGCAAACTACGGTTGCGGCTTGCATTTGCGTTTCTGGAATGATCAACGAATGCCCTAAACGATTGAAAACAGCCTCAGCCACTTTAATGCGTTTGGCACCATTAATATTACTACAAATGCAGGTCATCGATTTTCCAACGGCAATAGCGGTATTTGGCATGGCTCTAAGAATGAACTGTTCGGCACCAATAATAGCTTCAATTTTGGAAATATCAAATCCGGTAACTGTAGAAATGAGCACATGATTATCTGTAATTAGCGGCTTGATATCTTTTAAAACCTGTTCCAGATGGGACGGCTGCACTGCGAAAATTAAAATATCAGAATTTTTGACCGCCAAATTATTATCCTTGGTAATATTGACATTTTTATAGCCTTCAAATTCGGAGATCCCTTCCGTATTTCTTTTGGTAAGATATAAGGTCGTAATCGCATTATTGGTAATCAGACCTTTTGCGATGGATTTCCCTAGATTTCCTGTGCCTATGATCGCTATTTTCATACGTGTTATTGTTCAGACCTGTCGGGTTTTGTCAGCCTGACAGGTCTAATTAGATGTTAGAAATAATTTGCTTTAAGCAATAAGCCTTCAGTTTCTTCAAATCCAAACATCAAATTCATGTTTTGAATGGCCTGTCCAGAAGCACCTTTTAATAAATTATCAACAATACTCGTGATTAACAATTTGTTGTTATGTTTTTGCAGATGTAGCATGCATTTATTGGTGTTGACCACTTGTTTTAAATGGATGTCTTCATCCGAAACAACCGTAAATGCCGCATCTTTATAATAGGTTTTATACAGCGTTTTCGCATCTTCCAAGCTGCCGTCAAAATCCGTATAAGCAGTGGCAAAAATGCCTCTTGAAAAATTACCGCGGTTGGGAATAAGAATCACTTCGGATTTGGCATCCAATTGTAAAATATGAAGGCTTTCATTAATTTCTCCTAAATGCTGATGGTTAAAAGCTTTATAATGTGAAAAATTATTATCTCGCCATGAAAAATGGGTTGTGTCTGACAACGAGGTTCCTGCGCCAGTAGAACCGGTTACGGCGTTGACGTGAACATCACTTTTCAAAAGGTGCTGTGCTGCCAAGGGTAAAAGTGCCAATTGAATGCCTGTCGCAAAACAGCCTGGATTAGCTATAAAATCCGCTTTTTTAATGGCGTCCTTATTCAACTCTGGCAAGCCGTAAACAAAATGCATCCCTTCAAAATCGCGATCCTTTTTCAATCTGAAATCATTGCTTAAATCGATGATTTTCGTTTTAGAAGAAAATTTATGCATTTCCAAAAATGCTTTGGAATTGCCATGACCCAAACACAAAAACAAAACATCGACTTGTGGATTGATCGTGCTTGAAAATTCCAGATCCGTATTGCCCACCAAATCTTGATGAACTTTAGATATTTTATTTCCGGCGTTAGAAGTGCTATAAATAAAATTGAGGTTTGCTTTTGGATGATTCAACAGCAGACGAATTAATTCGCCAGCCGTGTATCCTGCACCTCCAATAATACCTACGTCGATCATGATTCTGAATTTACTTGATGATAGATCTTATTTTGATTACCGATGATTTTTATAAATCCTTTGGCTTCCTCTGCCGTCCAGCCTTTGTTCATTTCGCCATAAGTTCCAAATTTCGCATTCATTAAATCATGTGGGGACGTGATGCCATCTAAAGTGAAATGGTAAGGTTTTAGGCTCACAATCACATCGCCTGATACATTTTGCTGGCTACTTTCTAAAAAAGCTTCTATGTTGCGCATTACCGGATCTAAATATTGGCCTTCGTGTAAATGCATGCCGTAAAAACTAGAGAGGTATTCCTTGTGCTGTAATTGCCATTTGGTCAAGGTGTGCTTTTCTAATAAGTGATGCGCTTTGACCGTAATAAGTGCCGCGGCTGCTTCAAAACCAACACGTCCTTTAATACCCACAATTGTATCGCCCACATGAATGTCACGACCGATGGCGTAAGCAGAAGCAAGTGTATTTAAGGCTTCAATGTTTTTTTCTGGAGTATTGGACTGGCCATTAAGCGCAACTAACTGTCCTTTTTGAAAGGTAAGCGTTACTTTCTCTTTGCCTTGCTTTTCCAATTGCGACGGATAGGCGTGTTCAGGCAATGGTTTTTCTGAAGTTAAAGTTTCTTCTCCACCAACACTTGTTCCCCAAAGGCCTTTGTTAACTGAGTATTTGGCTTTTTCCCAAGACATGTCGACACCATTACTTTTCAAGTAATCAATCTCTTCTTGTCTGGATAACTTCAAATCTCTAATAGGCGTAATGATTTCGATATGTGGTGCCAAAGTTTGAAAAATCATGTCAAATCGCACTTGGTCGTTACCAGCGCCAGTACTGCCATGGGCAATATATTCGGCGTTGATGCTTTTGGCGTATTCAACGATTTCAATGGCCTGAATGATCCGTTCTGCACTTACGGATAAAGGATACGTGTTGTTTTTTAACACATTTCCATAAATCAAATTCTTGATCACTTTCTCATAATACGAAGCAACGGCATCAATATTTTTATAGGTTGAAACCCCCATTTTGTAGGCGTTTGTTTCTATTTTTTGGATTTCTTCAGAAGTAAATCCGCCAGTATTCACACTTATAG
>JBARDR010000500.1:0-11895 GCA_049795335.1 Gelidibacter sp.
GCCTTCCCTTTTACCACAGCAGTCCAGTATAAAGCAGCATAAACCACTTGATAACACCCCGTAGCGCTTGGCACCTTTAAATTGGCACTACTAGAGTTAACTGTACTGTTGTCGGTATCAACATCAACATTCACCATTCTATCCCTATTACCACTGCTCTCATTATTTGAGCTCTGGGTATAAGAATTGGTTCTATGAACACTTAGATTATTATTGCCTATTAAAAGCATGTCGCCTTTAATTGCCTGATCATATCGCGGCACAAAAGGCACATAATTCTGCGCATAGGTTTCCCAACCCATAAGCAGCATTAAAGCAATAAGGACAATTCTAGAAAAAGTAGAGTTTTTCATGTTGGTAGGTTTAGTTATGGTAGATTTTCAGTTTTCGTATTCTCCAAGGGGCATTGTTAAAAACGATTTTTTTTTAGTTTTTTAGTTTTCTATTTTAAATATTGACATTTGACCGTTATAAGGTTGGTTTCCTTTAGTTTTCAGTGTTTCCATTGCTGCTGCAACACTGTCATCTTTTTTATAGTAGATGAAATACTTACTGGTATTGACATCATAAAAGAAATCAATATTGGATTGACCCGCGGCAATTGCTTTGGTTATAAACTCATCTCTTTTTGCCACATCCGCATGAACAGCGACCACGGCGTAATATCCTGCTTCGATATTTTCTACATTCTTAATAATCTGTATGTTACTTCCCTGCTTTTCACCAAAGTCAAAATCTTCTGCTTTTAATGGCACTGGACTCACTGTTGTGCGTTGCTTGATCAATCTAATTGTTGCTCTATCCTGCAGATATCGGTCGCCTTCACTGGTATAAACAGCACGTTTAATTCTTCGTTTTCTTTCAAATTCGGTTTCTTCATCAATCTTTTTTAATGATGTAGACAACTGTGCTCTAGTTTCGATTGCTTTGGACTGCGCTGCTTTTAAAGATTGCAGTGTTCTCTGGTAATGCAAAGTGACCTCGTCATTTACAAGAGTTGGTATCTTAATTCGTTCTTTATATAAGTTATCTAATTCCTTAATGCGATCATTATTGGTTTGTATAATATTATCTAAATCTCCACGGATGGCTGCAAGCTTATTATTTTCCTCAGTGATACTTTTGAAGGCTTTTGGAGCACTAAAAACACCTTGTTCACTTAAATCATTTTCTTCTTTTAAGTCCTGAAGATCCTTTTCCTTACCAGCAATTACTGCATTGAATTTCGCCAACAAGTCATCTTGCGTCAATTTTGAGGCCTCCGCTGAATCAGCAACTGACTTCATGGAGATTCCAATGGCATCTGTTGGCGTATTAAGGGTTTTAACTTCGGTATCGGCTTTGACTTTCTCTTGAGCAGCTAATTTATCTTTAGCTTCTTGGTCCGCTTTGGCTTTAGCATCCGCCGCCAATTTGGCGCTGGCTTCCGCTTTAGCGATAGCATCAGCTTTAGCTTTCTGTTCTGCCGCTAATTTA
Source organism: Gelidibacter sp. (assembly GCA_049795335.1). Lineage (GTDB taxonomy): Bacteria > Bacteroidota > Bacteroidia > Flavobacteriales > Flavobacteriaceae > Gelidibacter. Next base: position 1,477 of record JBARDR010000500.1, read on the forward strand.
TCTTTGGCTTCTTGGTCAGCTTTGGCTTTTGAATCCGCTGCCAATTTGGCGCTGGCTTCCGCTTTAGCTTTCTCTTGAGCTGCTAATTTATCTTTCGCTTCTTGGTCAGCTTTGGCTTTTGCATCCGCAGCCAATTTAGCGCTGGCTTCCGCTTTAGCAATGGCATCGGCTTTGGCTTTCTGTTCTGCCGCTAATTTGTCTTTAGCTTCTTGGTCGGCTTTGGCTTTTGCATCCGCAGCCAATTTAGCGCTGGCATTCGCTTTAGCGATCGCATCGGCTTTGGTTTTTGCATCGGCAGCTAATTTATCTTTGGCTTCCTGATCGGCTTCGGCTTTTGCATCCGCAGCCAATTTTGCGCTTGCTTCCGCTTTAGCGATAGCATCGGCTTTGGCTTTTGCATCGGCAGCTAATTTATCTTTGGCTTCCTGATCGGCTTTAGCTTTCGCATCTGCTGTTAATGTATCGTTTTCTTCAGCTTTTGCTCGAGCTATTGCATTCGCTCTCTCCAACGCTGGAAACTTTTCTTTGGCTTCTTGATCGGCCTTAGCTTTTGATTCCTTAGCTAATTTGAGTTTTTCTTCTAATTTAGCTTTAGCCTCAGCTCTGGCTTTTTCTTGAACTGCTAATCTTTCTTTTGCAGCAGCCGCTCGTGCTTCAATTCTGGCTTTAGTTTGAATTACTAACTCCTCTTGTGCTATTCTCGCTGTTTCATTCCTAACTTGGGCAGCCTCTCTATCTTTAGAAGCCTTTTCTTTTGCTTTTTCTCTGATGTCTTCTCGTTTTGCTCCTGCTTCGGCAGCTAACTGTGCGCGCGTATCAGCATCCATTTTTGGTTGACTTGACGCTAAAACACGTTTATTATCGGTAGAGAAAATAGAGCTCATTTCGTCATCATCGTTGTACTTGTAATTTGAGTTGCTTTTGAATTTATAAGCCAAGGTAATGTCATGGGAAGGTCCAAAATTGGTCATATTACCCAAGGCTTTTTCGAAATTATACTCAATGGCGATTTGTTCGGTAAGATTGAGTCCTAAACCAGCTGATCCTCCGTAGAGTGAATTGAATCCTATTTGTGCCCAAATACCTTTTGGAGACGTAATCATCGCCATACCTGAAATAGTGGTCATCTCTTTCCCGATTTCAGATCTTAACAATCCCGAAAATTTGGCTTGGCTAAAAAAGCCTCTACCGTTCATGTAACCCGTGTACATGGCATGCGCCTGAATGGTTTGGCGTGGATCATCCTGAATCAGCTCAGAGGATTGCACATTATAAAGGACTAGATTATTGATTGAAATTCCAAAATCCATAAATAGGGTACCATAGTTAATCCCTGGATTAGCCGTCAGAAGCAGGTGCGACGGAACATTATTTAAAGAAGGATCAGCGAAATTAGTGATCACTTTTCCGGTATTGAGACCGCTTTTATAAACGCCTAAATTGATACCAAAAGTTAAATTGTTATCGCGCGTCAATTGGGCATTATACGCAAAGTTTAAAATCCCACCAAAAGTAGTAAGCACCCCATAATCTTGTTGGAACAAACCAACGCCCGCACCAATATTTTCGGCAAACCTGCCGGAATATCCTAATAAGTAAGTTTGAGGCGCATCATCAAATTGAACCCATTCCCGCTTGTTGTAAGCACTAATATATTTATTTTGCTCGCGAACAAAACTAAAGGTCGGATTGACAATATATCTATTGAAGGTCAAGGAGGTTCTGACAGGAAGAGCGAGCGAGACGACGCCATCGTCTTCTTGCGCATAAAATAGTTGCACAGAGCACAAACCAATCAACGTCAACACCACTGTTTTAAGTTGACGATTTCGCATGTTTTTCCTAAGGGACACCTGGAACATTCCTGAGAGATCTTCTTTTATCTGCGTGATATATAGGAAAAATTGCTTCATTGTTATTTAACTACTGTGATGGATCCTTTTTTAGTTTGACGATCTGGGGTGGTGATGATATAATAAAACACTTGGTTGATACTGCTTAATTCCATGGGGTCCTGAGGCCAATTGTTCATATACGCCGTAGTTTGCAACACCACCTTACCTTGATTGTTCATAATGATGACTTCGGTTTGGGTGCCGTTTACATATTTTGTTGGAATGACCCAAGTATCGTTGATGCCGTCCCCGTTCGGACTAATGAGATTGGGGATTTTTTCGACTTCCGGGAAGGGTTCTATGGTTTTAGTGATAGAAAAATTAAATTCTTCAGAAACCTGACATCCTAAGGTTTGGGTAACAATCACCTTATAAGCGCCAAAATCAGTCGCCTCATAAGTTGCAGCAGTAGCTGCCGAAATGATACTACCATTCAGTGACCATTCAAACTTCGGATTTTTAGCAGTGGTTGTAACCGTTGCGGTTAAGGACTCTCCTGAGTCCATCGTATTTTGTCCACTGACATTAATGGAGCTTTCAAAACCTTCGCTAGATAAATTAATTGAGCCTGAGGCTGAACAACTTCCCAATTCCACCTTTACTGAATAAGTGCCTGAAACATTGGTTTGATACAATTGCTCGATTGCCCCAGCTATGGCCGTTCCGTTTTTGAACCACTGGTAACTTACTCCAACCATGGTACTTAAAGTGGTCATTCCATTTTCTGAACAAAAGGGATTTCCTAAGCTCGAAACCACGGTGGCATCCGTGTCTCCAGTAGTGACTTCACTAATTTCGACGCGGTTTGAATATGAATTTGAAGTACACGTTCCATAATTGGTTTTTACAAAATATTTACCTGGTTGGCTTACAGAGAATGTAGCGCCATCTCCTACGAATACGGTTGTTGTGGGACTGGTTTCTCTATACCATTTATAGGTAAGTGATGGGTATTTTAAGGGCGAGTCATTGGGACCCGTGCCTGGATTGTCAATAGTTAATAAATAACTTCCTCCAGAACAATAAGCCCCTTTTGAAACCAAATTATTGATGGTAAATGGGCTGTCCTGAAGCTTGTAATAAGCGGCGAAAGCAGCAGAACTTGAGCTCGTTGCGGCTGGCGCTGTACTTTTAACTCTCAGTCTGTAGCCTTCTCCCGCTGTGGTTTCGGGTAATGGGAAAGTTAAAGTCGCTGGTGATGTGGTTACAGCTCCGGGTTGGGAAGTAAAAACGACGGTGGCATTTGAAAAGTTCCCCGTGGCATCCGACATTTCAATTCGAAACTGGTTGGTAGGCGTAAGTTCAGCTTCCGGAGTAAATACAAAGGTGACATTATAAGTGTTGAATGATTCACTCGCACAAGCGCGTGAAAAACCTAAGTTAGGCATACCAATAACTATCTGGGCGTTTATTTGTCCGGATATCAAAAGGACAAAAACGCCAAGTACAAAAAATGATCTAGTTAGAATAGTAGTTTTATGCATTCACAGCGTATTAGTTAGTGTCCATTTTTTGTGTTTCTATGCAATTTTCAGAAAGAATGCCTTTTACAATTCAAAACCACTGTTTTATTTATTTGGAATACCTGCCAGAACTCTGCTAGTATTACATTGAAAACTGTGCTAAATATTCGGGGCCTCACATCGTGCTAGTTTAAGTTTTATGGTTTAGTCTTCAATATCAATAGCATTTGAGGCTATGATCTTGTTGATGCGCAGCCTAAAATCAGGTCGTCTTGAGCTGTTTTTTACATCAATAAAAGTCTCGGCATCCGAACCTTTTGAATACACATTAAAAAAGGATCTGTTGCCATACCAATTTTCTAAATCGGCGTTATTGGAATCGTGTTCTGTAAAAATGTTTCCTTTGCAATTATTGAAATACATATCAGTGAATTTCATAAGATCTAGGTTTTTAGCATTGATTTGAACGTTTTTATCGATAATAACTGCCGGATTAAAACCTGAGATTACACTTTTACTAATATCTAAAGCAGCATCCTCAGCGATATATAAAGCTTCCTTTACCAATCCTACTTTAATATCAGAATCTAAATTATCGCTGACATTAATTAAGGTCAAGTTTTCTGCTTTTACAGAAGTGCTTTTCTTACTAAAGTCCACTTCTTCTTTTTTATCATAGGACGCCACATACATACAACGGGACCCATCTGATCCAGATACGTAAGGAGATCTAATGGCTAAAGAGTTTCTAATATTACACTGGGTACCAAAATTGAATTCGTAGTCGTTGCTCTTGGATCTATAGGATACCATTTTTTCTAAATTGACCACACCACCAATAATGTTAAAGGAATTGCCATCAGAATAGCTGACCATAACATTCTCTATGACGGTTTTGCTTCCGACACCAGCAAGCGTTAAGGAATTAAAATAACCAAAGTCTTTGGTACGCTTTCCGGCAAATTCAATTCTCACATATTTGAGAACACCAGAATTGCTTTGTGGATTAGAACCGCCGTAACTGATATTATTAAAAGAAGAAGGTTGTAATCCGTAATTTACTGAAGATGCATTGCCGAATTTATTGATAGGCGCATCCCCAAGAATAAAAATGCCGCCCCAGTCACCTTCTTTCTTTACACTTCTGTTGGAGGTGAAAATGATGGGATCGGTTTCCTCGCCTACTGCCATAATTTTTGAACCTTTAGAAATGATGAGCGTTCCATTGGTTTTAAAGTCACCAATAATGGTGGTACCAGGTTCAATGGTTAGGGTTGTACTGTCGGTTACAAAAACATTACCTAATAAGAGGTAAGTATCTCTCTTAGTTAATTTCGTGTCTTGAGTTATGTTTCCGCTTAAGATCTGGGTCGGCTCACCATGTTCAATTTGGTTAGGTTTAAATTCTGTCCAATTGTTTAACCAGTTATTCTTCCCAATTATCCCCTTTTCTTGTTGCGCAAAACTACTGCCGACAACCAAAAGTAATAAAGATATAGTTTGAGTAAGATTTTTCATAAGCTGTATAATTAGGAATAGATTTAGATTTCTTTGACTATTTGATTCAAACGTAGGCATAAACCCTATGAAATACAAATAAAGTCGACGAAATACATTAATTTATTTTATTCTGTAGATATTTTCTTACAATTAAAAGTTAAATCCCCTCCAAATCTTTCATCTATTAATATTAGAGGTCATGGATATGGATTAAAGCATCCTTTTCGAAACAAACACTTCAATGACCTTTACCCATAAAAAAATCCCAGATGTTATTCTGAGATTTTTAAAAGCGGAAATAACAAAAAAAATAGTTTCATTTTTTAATGGATCCCCATTTAATATTTATTGAATTCACTATACGTATGTAACGACTTCAATGTTTCTTCATAAAATAAAATGGCAGAAATTAAGTTGGATTTGTCAGAATATGGCAAAACCTTATCTTGAAAGGACATGGTGCTCTCAAAATAAATATTAACGGCTTTAACGTTCTCTTCTAATGCTTTCCTATTTTCTTTGGTATCAGGAATTCCCAAAGAGGTCATTGTAACTCCTGGCTTGGTAGCAAAGGCAATATTAGGTAAGATTTTTACTATAACTTCTATGCGCTCATTATAAAGGGTCAACAGATTTCCTTTTGGAAGACTTTCCAATTCAGAGCGATCGTGATACTTGGATATAGATACTTTTCCAGTGATAATACTTTGTGGATCCTTTTGTGCAAAACCAAAGCTCGTTATCAGCAAAAAAGCCATACTAAGTATAGTAAGTTTAGTTTTCATAATTGATATTTAGGGGTTTACTATCGCAAATTTATGTAATTAAACGAAAAAAACAAGCGTTTTATCGATTATTTGTGTTTTTTTAGATGAAATTGATCCAATTCATTGAAATATAGTTTAGTTATTCTAAAAAAACCGAAAGCCTAAAGAGGATTTTGACCTCACCTTTTAGCCTTCAAACAATCACTTTAATATAATTACATCCCTATTTAGGACCCCCTTTACTCTATTATTTATCTTACTTTTGCAGACGTTTATGGATTCACTGACACAAATTATATTAGGAGCCGCTGTGGGCGAAGCGGTTTTAGGAAAAAAAATCGGCAAAAAGGCCATGTTATATGGTGCCCTTGCGGGAACGATACCTGATTTAGATATCTTATCTTCTTATTTTACAGACACCGTAACGGCTTTAGAAATTCATCGCGGCATTACGCATTCCATTTTATTTTCTGTGCTTTTCTCTCCCATCTGCGCCTGGGCAGTGACACGCTATGAAACCTATAAGGATATGAGGAGTTGGTCCTGGCTGTTTTTTTGGGGCTTCATAACCCATTCATTACTGGATGCTCACACCAGTTGGGGCACAGAACTATTATGGCCCATTAAAATACAATACGCTTTTAAAACTATTTTTGTCATCGACCCGCTCTACACTGTACCGCTTCTGTTGTTTTTGATTTTGGCGATGTTCCAACGAAGAACGTCGCGAAAAAGACGGCTGTACAATCATATAGGCTTGATGGTTAGCACCGGCTATCTTGCATTGACCTTTCTTTTAAAATGGATGGCGTTTACAAAATTTGAATCCGCCTTAAAAGCGCAACACATTGTATATAAGCAAATAGAAACGAGACCATCTCCTATGAATACCATTCTTTGGAGTGCCAATATCGAAACCAAAGATGCCTATCTATTAGGCAATTATTCCTTTTTTGACACCCAACCCATCACTTTCGAAGCCTACCCCAAAAATCATGAGCTCTTGGGAAATCTTAAGGAAAATGAAAAAGTACAGCGTATGATCGCGGTTTCTGAAGGCTGGTATACCATTATGAAAACCGACGAGCAGCTCCTTTATAATGATCTTCGATTTGGTTTGTTAAGTATGGACAAAGGCGCACAAAATTTTGTGTTTCAATATGAAATTATTACGGATGCTGATGGAACGGTCCAATTTATAGAACAGAAAAAAGACAAGCGCGATGGCAAAAAGATGATGATTGATTTATGGACACGTATGAAGGGGAATTAAGGACTGCATCTTCTAAATAGAAAATCCATTCTAAAAGTGGACCTATGGTCAGTGGTTATTCTTCAAAGCTTTAGATGTTTTCTTTCGCCTGTAATTCTGTTCATTCAAAATTATCCCTTTAAGATTCCTTCAAATAAGCTCTGAATAGGGAATGTTTTTCTCCTTCCACATTCTCCTATAACAAATCCAATTTCAATTTCTTAATACCCCTTATTATTATAAATTTACCATTCCTAATTTTTATGATATGAAAATCCTCCACACATCCGACTGGCATATTGGAAAACAACTTCACAAATTCGAATTGAACGAGGATCTGGATTTGTTTTTTGAATGGCTGATTGCCTATATTACCTCTGAAAACATTGACGTGTTATTAGTTTCGGGAGATATATTTGATCAAGCAAATCCGTCGCAAGCTGCTTACAAGCAGTATTATGACGTGTTGAAACAGCTGATTAATTTGGATTGTAAAATCATTTTAACGGGAGGAAACCACGACTCTGCTTCGGTTTTAAATGCCCCTGCTGAACTATTGAAAGCCTTTGATATTAGCGTGATTGGCGGCGCAACCGATGACTTAGACGACATGTTTATAAGGATAGAAAAGGATAACGAAAAATTAGTGGTGGCCGCCATCCCTTTTCTAAAAGATCGGGATATAAGAAAATCGGTTGCTGGCGAATCTTATGCAACCAAAATCGAACAGATCAAATTCGGATTACAAACTTATTTTTCAGAAATCAACAGCCATTATAAGGAGCATCATAACGACGGCGTTTTTATTGTGATGGGCCATTTATATGTGCAGGGCAGCGAACTTTCAGAAAGCGAGCGGGATATACAAATCGGGAACCAAGCGGGCGTTGAAGCCCACATGTTTGAATACATTCCACATTATGTCGCCTTAGGACATATTCACAAACCACAAGTAATTTCCGTTGAACAAAACATCCATTATTGCGGCTCCCCCATTCCGTTGAGTTTTTCGGAGAAAGAGGACAGTAAACAAATCAACGTTATTACGGTGCAAAACAATCAGATTTCCCAAGTGGACATCGTTTCAATTCCCAAACATCGAAACCTGATCACTTTTGAAGGTAATCTTCAGGAAGTGGAAGATAAAATAAAGGCCTATTCCGAAGGCACCAGGTTAATGTCGTTAGCTGAAATAATCGTAAATGAAGCTGCTGAAAGTATAGAGAAACTTCAAAATTTTGAAGAACTTATCAATTCTAGCGCCAATCCACATCTTAAAATTGTAAAGTCTCGGCTTAATTTCAAAAGCAAAATCCGTGGTGCCAGCGATGCCTTTGCCGTAGGAACTGAGGTCGCCGACGTTACGCCGATGCAAATGTTTGAAAAAAAACTCGAGCTGCAAAGTGGCTTGGAAAACACGGAAGAACTCAAGAACGCCTTTCGCGAAATATTAGAAGAATTAAACCTATAGATTATGAACATTTTAAAAATCAGATTTGAAAATATTCATTCTCTAAAGGGTCAGCATGAAGTAGATTTCGGAAATGGCCCGTTGGCAGAAGCAGGATTATTTGCCATCACTGGCCCCACAGGTTCAGGCAAATCCACCTTACTGGACGTGATCACTTTGGCGCTTTACAATCGTATTGCCAGAGTCGACAAACCGGTGAGCAATTCCATGTTGGATGACGATGGCGGCGTGATGACCCGCAATATGAAGCATTGTTTTGCTGAAGTGGAATATCGTGTGAATGGCAAAGACTACCGTTCACATTGGTCGATAGAACGCAATAGAAACAATAATCTAAACGCTCGCAAACAAGAGTTGGTTGAAGTGGCAACGGGTCAAATTCTTGAATCTGGCACTAAAACACCCGACAAAAACCAGGCGATTATCGGATTGAGCTATGATCAATTTGTAAAAGCAATGGTGTTGTCGCAAGGCGAATTCAGCAAATTACTACAAGCGCCTCGCAATGAGCGCAATCAATTATTGGAAGACATTACTGGTGCCCGCTCCTATCGAAAAATTGGACAGACCGTCTTTTTGCGCTATAAACGCCTTCAAAAAGATATCGAGCTCAAAGAAGCGGGACTTGAAAGCATCGAGCTTTTGTCTCCTGAACTCATTGCCGAAAAGAAAGCGGAATTAAAATTATTGAACGAAAACAAACCCAAAATAGAAAAGGCCTATCAGTCAGCTTCTGATAAAATAAAAACCCGTGAAGAGCTACAGATTAAGGAAAAGGAATGGAAGGCTCTCGACGATGAAAAATTAAGCTATACCAACGATTTCAAAGTATTTGAACCTTATAAAACAAAACTAGATACTCACGATAAGCTTTCCAAATATGGCATTCACTTGAGAGATTTTGATACTGCAAACAAGGAGCTCGAGAGTCTTAATTCGCAGCTACAGCAACTTCAAAAATCCAAAACGGACGCAGAATTACAACAGAAAACATATTTGGAGACCGTGTCAACATTGATTAAGGAGAACGTCGATATCGTGTCGGCGAATCTAAAATTGGACGCTTTCCGAAGCAAAATTGTCGCGCTTGAATCTGAAGAAAAAAAGAAACACGACGAAGCGACTCTTCATCAAACACAGCTTCATAATTATGTGCGCCATATAAGCACCTTAGGCTATCAATTGCCGAAAGCTGAGCACATCGAAACCTTTCAACCGCAATTTGAAGCCTTGCAAAAAACGGTTCAGGAAACCATCAAAATTTCTGGGATAAATTCTTTGGAGCAATTGGAGACCACATTAGTCACGAATCGCGAATTAAACGAAAAATCGGGCGATTTTCTAATGAAAAAAGAAAATGCTTTAAAATTCAAAAAGACACTCGAAAGTCATACCACAAACCTAAAGTCGGCAGAAGCAAATTTAAAGGAAGACCTTAAAAAAATAGCGGTTATGGAAACCGAAGTGGCCGCCTTAAAAAAGGAAGTCCAAACTCTCGAAACAAATTTGGAGCAACAACGAAAGCACCAAAGTTTGGAGGATCAGCGCTTGCAATTAACTCCGGAGCAGCCTTGTCCGCTCTGTGGATCTCTAGACCATCCTTACGCTTTGAGCGCACCTCATTTTGATGCCAAATCCGAATTATTGAAAGAAAAAAAGGATGCGCTTGAAACCAAATCCAGTTTTGTCATCACTTTAGGAGAAAAAAACAAATTCCAAGAACGTGAAATGATCCGTCTGAAATCGGAGATTCAAACCACAGCAACCGACACTGCTAACAACCATAAATTACTTACCGAACTTGCAACGCAACTTCAATGGAATCCAGAAGAAACTTTGGAACTTCTGAAAAATCGTCGCAGCGAATTAAACAAAAGCATTCAGCAAATAGAACACTCTAAAAAAGCATTCCAAGCAGATTCAATTTTAAACGATGCCAAGGAGGTTTTAGAACATTGGCAAGCGGCTTTAAAAATCTATGCCGCTAAAAAGAAAGAACGCATTGGGCTTTATGAACATGATGACATCAATCAAAAATCAAATGAATTAGCGACTAAAATCAGTCATTCTA
>JBARDR010000501.1:0-2052 GCA_049795335.1 Gelidibacter sp.
GCGCATAGGACTCAGTGGTCAATAGTGCAAAGAATAATATTGTACAAAATAAAATTGTTTTTTTCATAATTTAATTGGTTTTGGGTTAATATTTTTACTTTTTGGTTAGAACTAATTTTAGGGAAGCGTAATTATTTTACGATATAAGGAGTGCTGAATGTGTAGATTTAATGTTTGTAAGACATTCAGTATGACAAATTGGAAGTAGTTTATGGCAACTTTTTTTGTTGTTAATTTAGGCACAATAGCATAATTGTTTAATTCGAGGTTTACTATTAAATCAAAATACAAAGTAGCACATGCAGCTTTAAATCAGTCGATTATAAGGGTGCAAGTATATTATATAATATCTATTTAACAATTATAAATGTACAGATGGTTTGAAAATGATGTTTTTTGGTAGTAAATCTCTTACGGATGGTAAAACATCAAACACTTTGAGATGACATCTATGTTGTAGAGACTCATTTATAGCTTCTTATCATTTATAATTTATTCTAAAATTCCAGCGATTAGCTATGATTTCATCCGAAAAATTAAGGTAACCTATTGGCAAGGTGTAGAGTTCACTTCTTGGTGCGAATGGATCAGTATGGATATACGCAAAGAAAGTTTAAATGATTTTTCTGAATTTGAAATCATTGTCCATCGACTTCACGAAATGACCTTTGTTGGCTTTTCCGAAGAGGTTATTCAAGAAAGCATCAATAAAATCGAAAGGAGTAAAATGGAACGTGAATCTATGACGGTGGAAGAGATCAATGCGGTCACGGCTTCTGTTTAAAAAATTTTGCATGCGTGGCGTACTGATGAACGTAGAAAGGATTAACATGAAATAAAGTAATAATTTCTAAGGAATACCATAATGAGTTTAAATGTCAAGAAACTGGTTATTAGAGAGTTTCAAAAAAGACGATATTTATTATGAATCTTTAAGTGTTTTTTTTACAATTTAGTTATGTTCTTTTAATAGAAATTGTATATTTGCCGACCGTAAGTCAAATGAAAATTTGTTTTACCATTTCAGAACTTCAGTTCTTGAATGGGCTCGTAGCTCAGTTGGATAGAGCACCTCCCTTCTAAGGAGGCGGTCACAGGTTCGAATCCTGTCGGGCTCACATCAAAAAAGCAAACCATAATAGGTTTGCTTTTTTAGTTTTAAAAGCATTTGTGTCCGGTAAATTTTACAAAAATTGGATTATCAGTTGTCGAGGATTTTATTTATTTTAAAATGATGCAGCTTGTCCACAAATCGTTCCTGGAGGTACCAATTATTATAAACCAGTTCGATGTCATCTACTTCTAAGGTGCCAAAGTCATAATCTCTATACTTTTCAATAATTTCTAGAAATTTTTCTTTTTCATCTAATTTTTCTTTAAAACGAAAAACCGTAGCATGGGCAGTTTGAATCAAGTACCGTTTGTCCATACTTTGCTCCAAATCAGAGTTTTTAAATGCGCGTCTCAATCGGTTTCTTAGAAGATTTAAACTGTCATCATTTATAAACCCTTGAATCATAATACACGACGGCGACGCTGTAATACCTTTAAAACTTAGGGTTAGCGGTTTCTGATTTTTAAGACATTTTTCTATCAATTTAATATATTCTGGAACCTTAATTTGAGCTAGCTGTAGTCCGCTATAACAGGAAATCACAGAGATGACCGTAATATGAAGGTCAGAATTGGGGTAGTAATATTGATGGGGTGCAATGCGATTCAGTTCATTGAGGAATTTATGAATTTCATTTTTAATGGCAACAGATGGCCGGATAATGAGCGACAATCCAAAGCGATCATCCTGATCAGAACTGATCAGCGGATCGATTTCGTAATGATCAGATGCAATTTTAGATATGGAATCTTTATAAAGTTGATTATAATGGTCTTGGAGGTTCATTTTGATAGTATCATTTGATGGCATGAAATATACAATCAATTAGCTGGAATAATTAATGGATCATGGAAACTCTAAATGGAATATACGAATTTGCCAATCAAATCACGACGCTTTTTCACGTCAAAAACAATTTAATCGACTGACTGTTAGTG
>JBARDR010000502.1:0-5249 GCA_049795335.1 Gelidibacter sp.
CCTGAAAATCTCACAGCCAGTAATTTTTACCGGTAAATGATACTTTTCTACCAATTTTTCAATGATTCGCAATTGCTGAAAATCCTTCTTTCCAAAGTAAGCCACATCAGGCTTTACGATTTCAAACAGTCGTTTCACAATGGTTCCGACCCCATCAAAATGACCTTTCCGAAACTTCCCTTCCATTTGATTTTCCAAACCATCAAAATCAAAATATTCAGAAGCTATGTCATCACCATAAATATCATCGGGCGATGGGGCATAAACGATGATATCATTTGAAAGTTCTTTCAACAATTCCAAATCGTGCTCCAAACTTCTCGGATATTTCTCAAGATCGGAGCTGTTGTCAAACTGGGTCGGATTGACAAAAATACTGACAACCATTTTGGTGTTTTCCAGCAAACCTTGCTTAATTAACGACAAATGTCCCGCATGCAAAGCACCCATAGTAGGCACAAAACCAAGGGTTTGATTTTTGTCGCTTAGACCGTCTAGAGCCTGTCTTAACTCTTCTTTTTTATGGCAGATTATCATCCTATAACAAAAAATTAACTAGGTGCAAACTTAAGATTTTACTAACAATCTGCATAAAATTTCGTACTTTTGCGTGTTTTAATTTTTAATTTTTTTAAATACGTGATTTATGAAAGATAAGAGAATATTGTACGTGTCTTCCGAGGTTGTACCTTATTTGCCTGAAACTGAAATTTCTTCAATGTCATTTGAAGCACCAAGAATGGTAAATAAACAAGGTGGACAAATACGAATATTCATGCCGAGGTATGGAAACATAAACGAACGTAGACATCAACTGCATGAAGTAATTAGACTGTCAGGCATCAACCTAGTCATCAACGATTTGGACATGCCTTTAGTGATCAAAGTAGCCTCAATCCCGAAGGAAAGAATTCAGGTTTATTTTATTGACAACGAAGAATATTTTAAAAGAAAAGCGACGTTAACGGATGAAGACGGAAATCTTTATCCAGATAATGATGAGCGCGCCATATTTTTTGCCAAAGGCGTTATTGAAACCGTCAAAAAACTCAATTGGGCACCCGATGTCATTCATGTTAACGGATGGTTGGCTTCATTGCTGCCTATTTACCTTAAAGAGTATTACAAAAATGAGCCTTTATTCGCTGAAAGCAAAATTGTGACCTCTGTATACAATCAAAGCTTTGATGGGACGTTAGACATGAATATGATCAACAAAGTGAAATTTGACAACATTGATGAAGCTGCCATTAAGGTGCTAGAAAACCCTACCTACAACAACATCATGAAGGTCGCAATTGATTATTCAGACGCCATCATAAAAGGGTCAGCTGAACTTCCTAAAGAACTGGAAGACTATATTGAAGCGTCCAAAAAGCCTTTTCTGGAGTATTTTTCGCCAGAAGACTTTGCCGAGCCCTATTCTGAATTCTATAACAACACCATACTGAACTAACAACCAGCTAAACCTGTGTTATTTACTTTTAAACCCATCTAAAGATAGTTATGAGAAACATAAAACCCGCCTTGAAAAACCTATTTGTTCTAGTTATATTGACCACTGTGTTCGTTGCATGTGACAAAGATTTTATATCTCTTGACTCAGATATTTCTGGAGAAAATAATTTTGGGGTTTCTGATAACAAGTATGAAGTCATCGCCTATACTCAAAAAGTCGGTCCAGTTCAAACGAATGGGTTGCCTTCCAATTTATTTGGTGTTTATAAAGATCTGGTTTATGGTAATACCACAGCAAATTTAGTAACCCAATTGTCACCGACCGTAATGGATCCAAAATTTCCTGCGGAAACAACTTTGGATTCTGTAGTCGTGACTATACCTTATTTCAGTACCTCTAAAGGCATTGAAAAAGGTGTAACGATTTATAAGTTAGATTCGATTTTTGGAAATAATCCTATCAACTTCAAACTTTATGAAAACACCTATTTTCTGAGAAGTTTTGATCCAAGCTCAGGATTTGAAACGCCTCAAAAGTATTATTCAGACCGTTCTCTTTCAGCTTCAAGTCAAATTCCATTGGCTTCATTGCGCGGAACTGAGTTACTTAATGTTGCCAATTTTACTCCAAGCAACAAAGAGATCAAGCTTAAACACGGAGCAGATAGTACACTGTTAGCGCCCGCTATGCGCTATAAATTGGACCCTACTTTCTGGAACAATAAAATCATTAGTAAAGGAGGTAGCGCAGAACTGAGCAATGCAAACAACTTTCAGAATTACTTCAGAGGGATTTATTTTGAAGCTGAGGCTATCGGTAATGATGGCAACATGATGCTCCTAAATTTAGGATCGGCCAATGCTAACATTACTTTGTATTACAGCTCGCCTTCAACCGGGACAGACGACGAACGCGTCAAAGGCACGTACCGACTGAATTTTTCAAATAATAAAATCAACTTTTTTGAAAATCATTTCACATTAGCAATTCCGGAAGGCAATCCAATCACCGGCGATGAGAAATTATACCTTAAAGGTGGACAAGGCGCTATGGCAGTCATTAATCTATTTGGAGGCACGGACGTTGATAATGACGAAGGCACCATTACTGAATTCGAAAAATTCAAAAATGATTTTGTGGAAACAGAAAACGGTAAATTCAAAAAAGCCAAAAGATTAATCAATGAAGCCAACTTGGTTTTTTGGGTAGATCAAGCGCTTACACAAGGTCAGGAACCAGACAGGATCTACATTTATGATACCAAAAATAAAATTCCTTTAGCTGATTATAATTTTGATTCTGCAGATATGGTCGACGCCAACAATTCTAAAATCAATCATCTTGGCAAATTACAAAGGGAAACTGATGTTAAGGATTCTGAAGGCGTGAAGTACAAAATCAAAATTACTGAACACATCAAGAATCTTTTATTAAGAGACTCCTCAAACGTCAGTCTGGGCTTAACAGTTTCGTTAAACGTCAACGCAGAAATCACTAGTGACGGCAGACCAACAGCCCAAAGCTCCATTTTATCCTCCGACAACAGCCCAGTTAAATCACTACCTGTTAGCGACATACTCTCTCCAAAAGGAACAGTTTTATATGGCAACAAGGTGAATGATGATAATAAAAAATTATATTTGGAGATATTTTATACTGAACCAAACAACTAATAATTATGTGTGGAATTGTTGGATACATAGGTCATAGAGAGGCTTACCCGATTGTTTTAAAAGGATTACAACGCCTAGAATACCGTGGCTATGACAGCGCCGGTATTGCTTTATACGATGGTAAGGACCTCAATATGTGCAAAACAAAAGGCAAGGTTGCTGATTTGCAAGAGCGTTTAGAAAAAGAAATGGCAACCAGTGGAAAACTGGGGATCGGACACACCCGTTGGGCCACACATGGTGTTCCGAATGATGTGAATTCGCACCCACATTTTTCCAATTCTGGTAATTTGGCAATCATTCATAACGGCATCATTGAAAATTATGATAGCTTAAAAAAAGAACTTAGTCAACGTGGCTATACGTTTCAATCAGATACAGACACAGAAGTATTGATCAATTTGATTGAAGATGTCATGATCAATGAAAAAATCAAACTAGGAAAAGCGGTTCAAATAGCCCTCAACCAAGTTGTTGGCGCTTATGCGATCGCTGTGTTTGATAAGACCAAACCGAATGAAATTGTCGTAGCCAAATTAGGTAGTCCGTTGGCTATTGGCATTGGCGAGGGCGAGTTTTTTATTGCCAGTGATGCTTCGCCATTCATTGAATATACTGAAAATGCCATCTATCTGGAAGATGAAGAAATGGCCATCATTAGGTTGGATAAAGATATCAAAATCAGAAAAATCCAAGATGACTCTCTAGTTAATCCTTACATTCAAAAATTACAACTCAATTTAGAGCAAATTGAAAAAGGCGGCTATCAGCACTTTATGTTAAAGGAAATTTACGAACAACCTTTAGCTATAAAAGATACTTATAGGGGCCGATTGTTAGTAAATGAGGGCATCATAAAAATGGCAGGTGTTGAAGATAACATGAAGCGTTTTCTTAATGCCGACCGCATTATCATTGTGGCTTGTGGCACTTCATGGCATGCGGGATTAGTAGCCGAGTACATTTTTGAAGACTTGGCAAGAATTCCAGTTGAAGTTGAGTATGCTTCAGAATTTAGATATAGAAATCCGGTCATTACCGAAAAAGATGTGGTGATCTCCATTTCACAATCCGGTGAAACTGCAGATACTTTAGCCGCTATTAAATTAGCAAAATCGAAAGGTGCTTTTGTATTTGGAGTCTGTAATGTCGTCGGATCATCTATCGCAAGAGAAACCCAAGCGGGCGCATACACCCATGCCGGCCCAGAAATTGGGGTGGCTTCCACTAAAGCATTTACCACTCAAATTACAGTCTTAACCTTAATAGCATTGCGTTTGGCAAGAGCCAAAGGCACGATGTCAAGTACGGAGTATCGCCGACAGTTACAAGAATTGGAGCTTATTCCAGAAAAAGTAAAAATTGCCCTTAAAGCAGATAAACATATCCAAGAAATAGCTCGAACTTATAAAGACTCACCTAATATGCTTTATTTAGGAAGAGGCTATAACTTCCCGGTTGCTTTGGAAGGCGCTTTAAAACTTAAGGAAATCTCATACATTCACGCCGAAGGCTATCCTGCTGCCGAAATGAAACATGGTCCTATTGCGCTCATCGACGAAAATATGCCAGTCATAATCGTGGCAACTAAAAAAGGACATTACGAAAAAATTGTCAGTAATATTCAAGAGATTAAAGCGCGAAAAGGAAAAATTATCGCCATTGTAACTGAAGGTGACGAGCACGTGAGAGAGCTTGCGGATTATGTGATTGAAGTTCCTGAAACCTTAGAGAATTTATCTCCTTTATTGACGACCATTCCGTTGCAATTATTATCTTATCATATTGCCGTAATGCTAGGAAAAAACGTGGATCAACCACGAAATCTTGCGAAGTCAGTAACTGTAGAATAACCATCCTTTCAGAATTTTTGTTCTGAAAACAACGAGATTAAAAAAGGCTAAAAACTATCTAATTATAGTTTTTAGCCTTTTTTCTTTAACAAATTCCTTAAAAAATCGCCGAATGTTTATCAAATAATACTATGCATGCATAATTTTATTTAAAAAACAAATCAAAATATCATTTTATTATTTATATTGGTATCCAAAATCAACTAACTCCCTAAAATGAAAACAATTCTGAAGATTATGATGCTGCTAAGTGTTGCTCTAACT
>JBARDR010000503.1:0-1879 GCA_049795335.1 Gelidibacter sp.
CAAAAAGGGGCCGTCTCTAATTGAAAAGAGACGTTCCTTTTTGTTTTGTATTGTAAGACGTGATTTTAATAATTTGATATTTTATAATTGAATCTCAACCCACTTTTTCTGATATAAAGTCAGAAAGGGCTCTTTTATGAAGCTCTTTTTCTGATATTTTGCGCAATTGCTAATAATCCCCATTCTATTTCCACTTTATCCCTACCTCTAAGCATAAATCTTCTAAAGCTATGATTATGCTTTATATTTCCAAAGACCGTTTCTACATCGTGACATCGTTTCTTTCGCTTCTTAATGCCTTCTTGGCTATTTAACAGTTCAGTAGCTTTTCTTCGATGCGTGTTTAGATTGGTATTAATTTCTATGGTTCGATTTTGTTTTGATTTATGACATATCCCATTTAGCGGACACCCTTTACAGTTCTTCGCTCTATACCTTTTTAGTGTTTGCAGATATCCATTAGTTGTTTTTCTTTGGATATTTCCAATGTAATTCATCTCTTGTCCCATCGGACAAATAAAGCAATCCTTTTCACTGTTATAATGTAAAGAATCTATTGTAAAGTCTTTATCGTTTTTCTTTTTGCGTTGCTCCTTATCAAAAGTATTAAACTTGACATAGGCTGTTATATTCTGGCTTTCTAAGAATTCATAATTTTCCTCACTGCCATAGCCAGCGTCTGCAATGACTTGACTAGGCATAATCCCGAAGCTAGCTCGATGTTGGGCTAAGTGGCTTGTAAGTGTAGTGGTGTCGGTAGGGTTTGGGTGTATAGTGTAACTCAAAATAAACTGGTTGTTACTAGAGATTTGAACGTTGTAAGCAGGTTTTAACTGACCATTGAGCATGTGGTCTTCTTTAAGCCTCATAAATGTGGCATCATTATCTGTTTTGGAATACGAGTTGCGATCTCCGAAGATATCTTCTTTCTCTAGGTATTCTTCTATTTTCTTGGGATAATTATCATTTGCGTATTTTAATTTGAGTTTAATATCTTTAGAGGCTTCAGGATTATCTTTAAGAACTTCGTTTAGAGTATCAATAGCCTGTTGAACGCTTTCTTTATTAATTACTTTAAACTCTGGTGGAGGTGGAAGCTCGTCTTCCTCTTTTGCAATAGACTGAGCGTACTTCCAGATGGTAGTCAATTGATCCACCATTTTTTCTTTGTAATAAACTATAGACTTCTTCCACACAAAGGTGTATTTATTGGCATTAGCTTCAATTTTTGTACCGTCTATATAGGCTTCTTCGATACTGAGAAACCCCTCTTCGGCCAATAATAAAACAATCTTATCAAAAACGGTGCGAAGATGCTTTGCTAAACGTTCTGATCTAAAGCGATTGATCGTGTTGTGGTCAGGAAAGCTCATGCCGCTAAGCCACATAAAATGAATATTTTCCTTACAAGCCACTTCTATCTTTCGACTGCTATAAATATTAGTAATATAGGCATACACTAAAACCTTCAAAAGCATTTTAGGATGATAGCTAGCTCGACCTTTAGATTTATAGGCTTCATTTAAACTAGTGATATCTATTTTTTCTATGATCTCGTTTAAAATACGAGCAGGATGATCTTTGGCAACAAAATCCTCTAAAGAAGGAGGAAGTAAACTGAGTTGACTTTGATCGTAAGGTATAAAAGTAGGTGTCCTTGATGTCATAACTACTGATTTTATAATCATAAATATACTGAAAATCAATTAAATAACATCTAATTTTAAGTAAAAAAACACATGGAAAGTAAAAAAATAGGGCTGTCTTTTTGAGACAGCCCCTTTTGTTTGCTTTTATAAATAGGTGAATACTATTAGTGAAAGCGATATAATTTGAATTTTGAATCAATTATTAGGAAATTTTATAATTGGCTTTGGGG
>JBARDR010000504.1:0-2353 GCA_049795335.1 Gelidibacter sp.
CTCAAAGACTACGGTTTCATTGAAAAAATGTGAGCAAAAAAAAACAGCTCGAACTCCCGCATCTTACGGCACCAAATAATAAGTCTGGTGAGTTTCTAAAACTGAGACAAAAGCAGTAATTGAAGATTTATGTTCATCATCAAAAACCACAATCTACTTTAAAACAACACAATGGAACTTTTTCAATGCAAAGAATGAATCGCAAATATTTGGGTTGCTGTCAACTTTGAATCCCCCTAAAAGCTTGGTTACTGCCTCAATTGAAACCCCATTGGACGAGGCTATTAATGTGGCAAAAATGCGTCTTGCAACTTGAAAAGTCAAATTTTTCAGAATGTTAAGTTCCTCTGCAATCTCTTTAAAATATATGTCTGTATTTTGATTTGAATATATTTGAAGAACAGCATATTTTGAAATTAATTGATAATATTTGGAGTATTTATTTAAAATCATTTGCGCTTTATCCAAAATAGGTGTTTTGACCAGAATGTTTGTCTTTACCCGTTTGGTTCTTATCCAAAGTCCTCCGTCATTACCTTTTACAATGTAATTTTTATTAAGTTCTTGAACATCGATATATGAAAGAGACATCTTCAAGATAAATTACGAACCTAATTCAATCCTTTTTCAGCTCATCCTTAGCATTTAACATCTTCTGCAAATCAATCATATCCTTACTTAGTTTCTCCTCCAATACACGCGCATAAATTTGGGTTGTTGATACTTTCATATGACCTAATAATTTAGACACCGTCTCTATAGGCACACCATTACTTAAGGTAACGGTTGTGGCAAAGGTATGGCGAGCCATATGAAAGGTGAGATTTTTTCTAATTCCAACCACTGATGCAATTTCTTTAAGATACAAATTGATTTTCACATTGCTAACTACGGGAAATAAGGTTTCTGTGAGGACAGCCATAGGATGATTATCATATTTTTCCAAGAGAAATTTCGCCTTATCTAGTAAAGGTACTTTTACTTTTGTTTTAGTTTTTTGACGATGCGTAACAATCCAATTATTACCATCCATACCCTCTAAAACATGTTTTGATTTAAGAGTTCTGATATCAGCATAACTGATCCCGGTATAGCAGCTGAAAAGAAAAACATCCCGTACTCTTTCTAGTCGTCCAATAGGAAATTCGTAGGTTTCAAGATTTGAAAGTTCATTTGTCGTTAAAAAATCACGTTCCTTCTTTTCATAGCTCATTTTCCAGCGTCTGAATGGATCATTATCTAACCATTCCAAATGATAGGACAGCGTAACCATTTTACGAAGCCTTTGAAGGTGTTTCATGACCGTATTATGCCCCATTTCCCTATCGTGACCTTTTGGATAATAAGCGTGAAGAAAACGTTCAAAATCACAAATAAATTTATAATCCAATTGTTTTAAGAAAACATCAGCTGTTCTTCGATCCTTTAAAAGAAACTTCCTAAGATATTCTTCAGTAACACCATAATTTCTGATGGATCCAGCGGCGTGTGTATTTTCTATTTTTTTGGAATGGTAATCAATAAGCTCCAATAATGTTTTGGAACTTTCATCTTCACCAAAGTATAGGGATTTAATTTTTTCAGCGGTAATCACTTCGTCTTGATATTTCAAGTCTTGATAGATTTGAAAGAGTCGCGTTTTTACTTCATGGAAATATTGATTAATTTGTTTCGCATCATTCGTATTGCCACGCAAAATCTGAGTTTTTGAATCCCATGAATTAATAGGCACTCGTCTTTTGAGAGTTAAATTAACTCGTTTTTGGTTTACTGTGATCCTCGCATAAACTAATGCTAAGTTGTTTTTGGCATTTTGGGCATCGGCCCAAAATCGGATGGAAAATGTTTTTGTGGTACGCATAATTATCGTCTTTTAGTTAAACTATTTCTCTAAGACGAAAGTCAATCAATAATGTAAGTTACTACTTAAATGGTAGCTGAACTACCATTTTAAAAAGAAACTACCTTTTAACTACCATATGCAATCAAATCATATCAAATTAAATGAACCCATAAAAACCTAAAAACCAAGCGAATCCTAAGGATTGCTTGGTTTTGATACCATTTACAGATGGTAAAAGTGACCACGAAGGGATTCAAACCCCCGACCGCTGGAGCCGAAATCCAGTGCTCTATTCAGCTGAGCTACGTGGCCATTCTTTCCTGCGAAGGCAGGAATCTCTTTGATTAGGCTAATTTAGCCTTTACTATCGTTGAAATTGTTTTACCATCTGCCTTTCCTGCGAGTTGCTGATTGACGATTCCCATGACTTTACCCATGTCTTTCATTCCCTCTGCCCCTGTACTGGCAATAACTTCAACGACTACTTTTTCTATTTCTTCTTCAGTTAAC
>JBARDR010000505.1:0-5249 GCA_049795335.1 Gelidibacter sp.
ATTTATAAGATTGTGAAAACCATTAAAAATCGAAAACAGGCCAAAAAACAACCCTAATCCTAAGATTAAGGAAATGAATAAATATTTTAAATAGTGAAAATTGATCTCTCTAAACCTCAAAACATCACTATTTTTTTTTATAAAGGCATTATTGAATAGGAAAAAGATAATGATTGTTAGAGTTAGTGATATGTACAATCCATAATCATAATTATCTATGCTGTTGGGATCAACTATCAGCCAGTCAAACATATATAGTTTTTTGAAAATGAAATATTCGTGTAATTTGTTCATGTAAATAAAAACAAATTTGAAAATTAAGAATGCTAAAGTAAATGAAAATATTCTTATGAGTAAGTATTTTAAATTTGCCAAAAAATTATTAATTCTTTCATTATCAATGTTCAATGATTGTAATTGTCTAAGTAATTTTCTAGAATTGGAAAAGATTATAAACAATGCAACAATGAATGGAGCCGTTAAATACAAATACCAATTTTCCCAAGAAATACTTACTATTGTAATGTCCGCTAGACTTGCAGTATTATCAATCAGTTTTAAGTCAAAAATAATATAGATAAAAGAGATCAAACAACTCAGCTTAAAAAATATAAAAAGTGTTTTTATGCTTAGGAGATAGAAGCTACGCTCTAAAAAAGTACCATCATTTTGAATGTGTATTTCTGCATATACATCAATACTACAAACAATTATAGATATTATAATTATAAATAAAGTTATTGTCATAAATTATTTTATTTGACCAGTAATTTTAAACCCTAAGCACCTTCTTAATTTAATTCTTCAAATAGGAGTTAAAATTGATATTATATGATAACCCAATTAATTAGTCCTTTGGATATTATTGAGAATCTTTTTTTTCTTATAATTCAAATCTTGTTTTCATATTAAAAAAGATAATTGGAAAGGCCAATGTAATGAATTTTATATATTTTACAAGTAGTCACAATTTAATGATAATCAGTTTTTTGTAAATTAATTTCAAATCTCTTAGATATTTGGATTTTTGATATTTATGTCGTCATTTAAATCAGTTTTAAAAGTTACATTTATGATTCAAGAATGATAAAAAATTATTTCGATTGGTTACTCTACACCATCAAATCAGAAAAATATCATTTGGCAGAAAGTCAAATTGAAGGCCTTAAAGATTACGATTGATTTATTTAATCGAAATAGTTTCAAAAAAATGCATCTTTTTGATTCTTTTCACGTCTAGTATATGAACTTTAAAATTTTTGTATTATGAAAGATAAAGAATGCACCTGCAACTGCGATAGCTGTCAAAAAGGAAATTGTGCTGCCTGTACCTGTGAAAACTGTACTTGTGCCAATTGCAACTGTTAAGCTTAGTTTAAAATATTAATCATGAGAGTCTATTTTAGTAGTTTTATGCTAAAGTAGGCTCTTTTTTTAATGCACTTTTATGAAAACTAAAAAGGTTTGGGATTTATATGCGACTGACGTCAAATACTTTATTTTAACAAAGGTAAAGGATGAAACCGTGGCGGATGATTTACTGCAAGAAACTTTTATTAAGGTTCATACGAAATTGGACACCTTAAAGGATATATCTAAATTAAAGGCTTGGGTGTTTTCTATCGCACGTTATACCGTTATGGATTATTTCAGAAGTAATAGTTTGAGCTATGCCATCGCTGAGGATACTGTTGCTGATGAAGATACCAATCCCGAACATACAAGAGAAGATTGTTTGCAGGGTATTATAAAAGCCTTGCCAAAAAAATATAGAAAACCTTTAATTTTATTTGATATTCAAGGTTTAAAACAAGTCCAAATTTCTGAAGAATTGCAGTTGCCGTTACCTACTGTGAAATCACAGATTCAACGGGCAAGAAAACTCATTGCACAAGGTTTTGTGGATTGTTGCGATTTTAAGATCAATGATCATGGCTATTTGGTGGGAGAAGTACAAGAAAGAGGAGACTGCAAAGTTTGCCATTAATGATTAGTATTGGCTTTATTCGAAAAGTTATTTGTTGGTCTGAAATTGAGTTGAAACTGCATGTTTCAGCTTCTAAATATTTTTGACACGAATTTCACGAATTTCCACAAATCTACTCGTTCCATGAGTATACAGTTATAAATTTCAAGAATGCAGCGGACTTTCATACTGTTTTAAAAACCTCAATAGAACCTTTGTCGGGAAGAAATGAGTTTTGTAATTGGAATTTGGCAGTTATCTTTTCGAATTTTGTAGCAAGATTATAAGGTCATCATCCAGCTATGTTGCAATCTTCTGAACTTTCGCAATTCACTTCTTAATATAGGAAGATACTCTCTGCCATTACTGTGGCTTTGTTCCAAGCGTTTACAGTTTTTATAAAGCATGGTGGTTAATCGCTCCAAAGAAGCAATATGTTTGTATTTTTTATCTGAATGACGCTCTATTACGGCATTGACGATTTCAGGAGCCAACGAAGTGGATTGTTGTATAATGTCTCCAGAAAAATAAATGTGATTATCCTCAGAACCATCAGGTTTTAAATAGGATAAATCCTGATTTAAATAGGTAGAAATACTTCTGGAAAGAATAATAATTTCCATCGCCTTTTTATAAATAGGCAAATCTGATAGGTGAGATGGGACCGGGTACAACATGATTGTTAATAGTGATTTATCAAATTTAGTGACAAAATCAGACCTATTATAATCGTTATTAAAGTAAAAGACTATATTTGCTTTAATAATTAAAGCAAATAAGTTAATTTTCTTTAGAATGAGTATTGATTCACTTAACTGGAAGATTTTAAAGTGTTTACAGAATAATGCGCGTCAGTCTAACGCCGCAATTGGTAGACAGGTGGGGATAAGTTCTCCCGCGGTTTCTGAACGTATAAAAAAGATGGAAGACGCTGGAATTATCCAAGGGTATCATGCCTTCGTTTCTCCGTTTGAAGCGGGTTATCAACTTAAGGCCATTATCACATTAAGAGCATTTATGGGGATGCTGAAACCATTTCTCGAAAAGGTGAAAACCTATGAAGAGGTGTTGAATTGCTATCGAATAACTGGGAACGAGAATATTGTGATGGAAGTGGCACTTAAAAACCAAAAACATTTAGAGAGCTTTATTGACCAACTTATTGTTTACGGCGAGACTAAAACCCAGATCGTATTGTCTCATGTTATAAAATACAACGAAGTAAAGCCAATAAAATAAAAGGATTTGATTTTAAACGTCATCAAAGCCATCAAAATCATCAAAGTTGAATGGAATATCATCATCAGGATCCTCATCGTCATAATTTACACCTGGCGGATTAAAAAGCCCCCAACGGTCGATGATATAATTCCAGCAATCAAAGGTCTTTACCCATTCAGCAAATAATATTCTGAACGCTTCGACTTCGTTTCTTAAGAGGTCTAAATATTCTATATCTGGATAGCCGTGCATTTGTAGACCTCGCGCATCAGTGATTAACTCTCTAGCCGCTTTTCTAATAATGGCCGCATTTTCCATTCTAATGTCATAGAGCATATCTTCAGATGAAGCACCAGCAATTTTCGCAGGAATTGTTGAAGCGTTAATGCCCATATATTTGAGATTATGTTGAATCATTTCGGCTTCGATCGGGTCATTAAATTCGATGTCGGTTTTTTCAACGGAGTCTATGATGGAACCTACAAGATCCATAATTTCCCTTGCCTTTTGAAATACAGGCAGTTTTTCCCATTGCTCCATAATTTAATCTTTTTGAAGGTCTAAATTTTCAATATGATCTGTGATTACCTTAGCATGAATTCTCGAATTTTCAATAAACCATTTATGGGTTTCAAGGCCGCCACAAATCACTCCAGCCAAATATAATCCAGAAATATTGGTTTCCATAGTATTGGGATCATATTGAGGGAGGCAAGCTGCATCTTTGGATAGATTGATTCCCGCATCGGTAAGGAATTTAAAATTAGGTTGATAGCCGGTCAACGCCACTACGAAATCATTGGCAAAGGTCTTTTCGCCGTTTGGAGTGGCAATTGTTAGGTCTTTTGTTGTGATTTTTACTATTTCTGAAGTGTAATACGCGCTAATACTTCCTTCTGCAATTCTGTTGATAATATCTGGTCTAACCCAATATTTCACACGATCGCCAATTTCTGAACCTCTAATAAGCATAGTGACTTTTCCGCCTTTACGCCAAATCTCAAGGGCCGCATCAACTGCGGAATTGCTAGCGCCAACCACAACCACATTTTGCATGGCATAAGGATGCGCTTCATTGTAATAATGAGTCACTTTTGGCAAATCTTCACCAGGAACTTCCAACAATTTAGCGATGTCATAAAATCCTGAAGCAATGATTACTTTGTCAGCATAATACTTTGTTTTGGAAGACGTGATTATAAAATAATCATCTACTTTATTTACAGTTTTCACTTCTTCATACAGATGAATGTTCAAATTGTTTGAAGTGGCAACTCGCCTGTAATATTCGAGCGCTTCATCTCTATTTGGCTTTGGATTGTTGCTGATAAATGGGATGTCGTTAATTTCTAGCTTTTCAGACGTTGAAAAAAAGGTCATGTTTTTGGGGTAATTAAATAAGGAATTGGTCAGTGCTCCCTTTTCAAGCACCAAATAATCCCAATTCTTTTTTTTACATTCTAAGGCGCAGGCAATTCCAATTGGGCCTGCTCCAATGATTAAAACTCTATATTTTTTTGACATGTGTTACGATTTGTGTGGTGCGGTTCATGGAGCTTTTCAGATAGATTAATAGACCTAAGCCTACAAGCGCTAAAATACTCATGAAGCCCCAGGTTTTATGAAAGCCTAGCTTTTCAATCAGATGAAATCCTAGGTTATGTGCAAAAATATGCGAAATGGAAAAGGCAATACTGTAAAGCGCCATATATTCTCCTTTTAATCCACGTTTTGCCCGAATTAAGGCAAAGGCATTCGAAAAAGGAAACACGATCATTTCGCCGAAGGTCAATAAAATCATGCTAATCACTATAAATCCCAGCCATGGATTAACGATTAACAAGAGAAAACTAATACTTGTGAGGAGTAACCCAAAAATCATCAATCCAATTTTAGTGTATGATTTGCTCTCTATCCATTTAATGAGGGGCATTTCAAAAATGAATATCAAAAGGCCGTTTAATGCCATCAACATTCCGATCTCAAATTCAGAAAGACCAATATCTTTTTTATAGAAATACGGAATCGTTGAAATAATTTGAATAAAAACGACTCAAAATAT
>JBARDR010000506.1:0-4899 GCA_049795335.1 Gelidibacter sp.
GTTCACTGCTTTACCTAAAACATCAAAAACTTCAATTGTAATGATACGTGAAGTGGCCGATGATATTTTCACAAATCCAGAGGATGGTGGATTTGGAAATAGTTTGATGTTATGTTGTCTTTGAACTGGTGCTGTTATGGATAAGCTTTCAGTAAAACCTTCCCATTCCAGATCATCAAGCGTCATTTGTTGATTTCCTGTGGCTCCATAAAGTCTGAGAATGAGCGTGATTTCTCCAGGCAGGTTGATATCATTCACCACAAACGGAATGACTGCTGTGTCCTCGCCCGCTTCAAAATCAGGTTCATGCGAAGCGATAATTTGGCCATTGATGACCAATTCCAGTTTGCGTTTAGTGTTTCCTCTGAAAGCTTTTTTCGTATTAACAGAAAAGTTGCTAATACCACCTGAAAATGTTGCTGAAAGATGGCTAGGTTCTAAGCCTCTTCTGAGAATAATTCCCTTTTCATTAATGGGAAAAGAGCCCTCATTCCTGGCGTGTACAAAGTTCCAAGTAATAGCATTATTTCCCACAAAAGAACCATCTCCATATGTCGCTGTTGCTGTATTATTTGTGAAATCTTCCTTTCCTTGGGAAAAGGAATGAACCGTCAAAAAAGAAATCAAACTAAATAGAAGATATATTTTTCCCATAATTTGTGAATTAATTTCGTTTTCACACAAATATAGGTATATTGAAAGAGTTTATGTGTCTGTAAATAAATGAGTTGTAATCTTGTGAATGGTGTGTTATAAGATCTGAATTATCTCACCACTAATTTTCTCGTAGATGAACTATTACCTTCCTTAATCTTCAAGATATAAATGCCAGGAGTCAATTTGGAGATATTCAATTCTTTTCCAAACAACGACGTGGAAAGCACATTTTTTCCTAAAACATCATAAATTTGAATTTCTTTGGTTAGATTTTGTAAGGTTGTAATGTAAATTTTACCATTGCTCACAGGATTCGGGTATATTGATAAATCATTGATGCCATCCTGAGGTGAAGCCGAAGTTTTCGAAGGATCAGATTGCGCATAAGTTGTTGCTCCAAAACCAAGGCCGATTATTAAAAAAAGAATGGAATAGTAGTTTTTCATCAAATGATATCATTTTATTAATGATAATAAATTATTGCAAATGTCGTTCCAAAAGTATGTTAAACAATTAAACTTTTCGTCAAAAGGTTAAATGATTGTTTTCTACAGGTTATGTTAATGTTATCAATCCCTTGCTGTTACCAATTGGTTACTAATAGTATTATCTTTACCCTATAAAATTTTTGATCGATACCCATGAAGAATAAGAATATAAAAATTCTGTTAGTTGATGATGAACCGGACATATTAGAGATTATTGGGTATAATCTTTCTGCAGAAGGCTATCAAGTCATTACCGCCGAAAATGGTTTGAAAGCCATAAAAAAAGCGAAGAAGGAACGCCCACATTTAATTATATTGGATGTCATGATGCCCGAAATGGATGGCATTGAGGCCTGTGAGCAAATTCGAAAAATTCCTGAGCTTGGCAATACCATAATTACGTTCTTAACTGCACGTGGAGAGGACTATTCACAAATGGCAGGTTTTGATGCCGGGGCAGATGACTATATTACAAAACCTATTAAGCCAAAGGTTTTGACTAGTAAGGTTAAAGCGTTGCTTAGGCGGTTAAAAGAGGACGAAACTCCAGAGGGTGTTTTTGAGATTGGCGGATTGGTCATTAATAGAGAAGAATATAAAATTTCACACCATGGTGTCGAAATTATTTTACCAAAAAAAGAGTTCGAATTATTGTCTTTGTTAGCAACCAAACCCAATAAAGTATTTAAACGCGAAGAAATTTTAGATAAAGTATGGGGCAATGAAGTTGTTGTCGGCGGACGTACCATTGATGTTCATATACGGAAATTACGCGAAAAAATTGGCGACGATTGCTTCAAAACTGTAAAAGGAGTAGGCTATAAATTTGTTGACTAATGAAGGAAAGAACGAAAAAGTCCTACAAGTTTGCCCGAAAAACTACTATATACATTACGTCGCTTCTAACGGTGTTCTTCACGTTTTTTTTAGTTCTTACCAATACTTTTAATTTTTGGGCGCTACTGGGTTTTTTTCTGATTACCTACGCCATTTCATTTTTTATTATCCAATATCGTGTAGAACGTTTTATCTATAGTCGTGTCAAAAAAATCTATGACGATTTGACACTTTTGGAATCTGCATCTTTACGAACGCAACCTATAACTACCGACATGGCTACGTTGACTCAGGAGATTGACAAATTTGCTAGGGATAAAAAACTCGAAATTGAGACGCTGAAGGTGAGGGAAGAGTATCGCAAGGAGTTTTTGGGCAATATTTCGCACGAATTGAAAACCCCATTATTCACCGTACAAGGCTATGTCTTGACCTTGCTGGATGGTGCCATGGACGATGAGAAAATAAGGGGTAAATATCTTGAACGCGCCAACAAAGGTGTGGAACGTTTAATTTATATTGTCCAAGACCTCGATATGATTACCAAGCTCGAAGTGGGCGATTTGAGTCTTGACATCGAGCCTTTTGATATTGTAGAATTAGTAGAAGGTGTGTTTGACTTGCTGGAAATGAAATCGGCAAAGAAAAAAATCACGCTGACTTTCGATATGGATTATCCCAACCCAATTATGGTGTCGGCCGATAAGGAACGCATCCGTCAGGTGTTGACCAATCTGGTGGTCAATTCTATTAAATATGGAAGAATTAAAGGGACTACCGAAATCAGTATCGAAAATCTGATAAAAAACAAAGTCATTGTAAGGGTTACCGATAATGGCGAGGGCATCGCAAAAGCTAATATTCCAAGACTTTTTGAACGTTTTTATAGGATTGATAAAAGCGGTTCGCGCAAAGAAGGCGGTTCTGGATTGGGATTATCCATTGTAAAGCACATTATTGAGGCACACCAAGAAAAAATTTATGTAGAAAGTGAATTGAGCGTCGGCAGTGAGTTTTCATTCACGCTCGAAAAGCTTAAATAAGTCCTTGAAATCAGTTTCATGTGCTATCGTTTCCAAGCCTTTAAATTTCGAAATGTTAGTTAGTATTTCTAATTTGAAAGCATCTTGATCACAACTTGGTGCTAAATTGTTTGTCACCATTTCTTTGGCTAAATAGTCCTGCTCGAATTGTCCAGGCGTCGGAATGAAAAAAGCTTTCTTACCTAATTTCGCCAAATCCATGATGGTGGTATATCCCGATCGCGCCACGATCAGTTCACTTGAATTTATGGATTTCTCCAATAGTTCACTGGTCATAAAATTATAGATGGTCATATTTCCAGATTTGTGGAGGGTTTGCTCTTCTTCTATAATGCCTTTTACGAACAAAACGTTGCCCTTGTAATTTTTAAACTCAGTCAATAATTTTTCCTCAAATATTCCGCGTTGTGGCTCTGGACCAGATAACAAAACCATGATGTCGTACTGAAATTCGCTTTCCGTTTTCTGAAATCTGCTTATAGGGCCAATGTATTTTATGTTTAGTCCATGATCCTCAATATGACCCATCTTTCCACTTAAATTTAGCTGTCCTAAGGTGTCGGGAATCCAGCATTCATTAAAGCGTTGGATGGTTTTCTGATGAAGTTTTGTGCTTAGCCAGGTGGTGTTTCCACTCAAAACTTTCAGTTGGTGTGTGATATAAGCCGTCGGTAAATCCTTATGATAAACCCCGAATCTGTTATCTGAAATAATGCCGTCAATCTGATGCGTTTTTACAATAAGTTTAACTGCCTTTTGCTCAGCTCGAATAGTTTTCAAGATCTTAGGAGTATCCTTTAAAAGTTTCAATTTTAGATGATTGCTTTTTTTCGCATAGCTGATATTATAAGAGGGTAATTCAATGGCTTTCAAGTCAGGAAACTCCTTGGTTAAAAGTGAAAGTGCCGGGCCGTCACTTGCAATTATAGGTGTGAAGTTGTGTTGTACTAAAGCGTTGATGATAGGGATACAGCGTGTGGCATGACCCAATCCCCAATTTAAAGGCGCTATTAATATCTTTTTCTTCATTTTTATTTTGGGCGCGACCGCAAGGGTCGGGTTTTCCGCTATATCTTTTTTTGCTAAACAGGTATTGGAGTTTGAAGTCTTATAGCAAGGCAAAAAAAGGATGCCGCTTCAACCCCTCGCGCAAATTCGGCAAACAATTAAAAGTTCTCGAAACATTCAAAGATAACGATATAATCACTTCCATATATTTCCTTAATTTTGCAAATTATTAAAAACAAGCTTATTTAGGCAACAAACAAGAAGCCTGAAACAACAGAAACCAGAAACAATTTAAAAGTGGGAAGCAAAAACAAACTCAAGAGATTTAGAGAAAATGAAACCTTTTCAAACGTGTATCAACCCACGCGTGATGAATTGGTAAATGGCGAATTTGAAATAAAAGGGCAGTGGAACGCAAAGGTTTTTAAAAATGACCATCCTTTGGTTTTGGAATTGGGCTGTGGGAAGGGAGAATATACTGTTGAGTTGGCGAAAAGATATCCCAACAAAAACTTTATTGGGATTGACATTAAAGGCGCCCGATTTTGGAGAGGTGCAAAAACAGCCCTTGAGGACGGAATACCTAATGCAGCTTTTTTAAGAACCCAAATAGAATTGATCGAACATGCCTTTGGCAGAAATGAAGTGGATGAAATTTGGATCACTTTCCCGGATCCGCAGATAAAATATAAAAGAACCAAGCACCGTATGACCAACGCTGACTTCTTGGATCGTTACAAAACTATCCTCAAGCCTGACGGTATTGTGCATTTAAAAACGGATAGTGAATTCATGCATGGCTATACCCTGGGCTTGTTGCATGGTGCAGGTCATGAAGTGCTTTATGCCAATCATGATGTGTACAG
>JBARDR010000507.1:0-1787 GCA_049795335.1 Gelidibacter sp.
GATTTCCGCAGATATGAAAATCTCAAAATCTAGAACGATCTTTCTGAAAACTGAGACTGCCTGCCCTTCCGTAGCTTCAGCGAAGGCGGGAAGACTACTGACTGAGGACTGAGCACCGCCACCTAAAAAGCCTTCACTCCAGCTCTAACCTCAACATCGATATAGTTTTCACGAGGTACAATCGGACATGAATACTTTTCATTATAGGCACAATACGGATTATAGGCGGTATTAAAATCGATAGTCATCGTATTTCCTTCAGGGATTTTTAAATCAATATAACGTCCGCCACCATAGCTTTCATCGCCATTGGTATCATCTAAAAAAGGTAAGAATAAGTAGTCCTCAAAACCTTCATCGTTCATCAAATCCAAATTGCGATAGACATTCAATTGAAAGGATTCTCCCTTTAAACCAAAACTGACTTCACCATATTTTACATATTCTGGAAGTCTATCGGTAGTGGTCTTCATTTTGAATGGCTCTTCATTAGGCGTACTCTTAAAAGTTGCCTGAACGACATATGCCGAGTCCACTTTAAAAAAATCCAGAGCTTTAAAATCCCTTCTGTCCTTCTTTTTTAAAGGCGATTTTGAAGCGTCTTTAAATTCTGAATTTAAATTTCTTTGAAATTCAGTTTCGCCTTGCAAACGCTCTTTGGGCTGATTACAACCTAACAATAAAAATATTCCGAAAAAAAGTGAATAAATTGTTTTCATGTGTTTATACTTATTGAGTTTCAATGGTCACATCCAATTCGCTATTAATTTATTGAAGGATTAAGTTTTGAATGTGCTCATTTTTATGAAAAATATTTAAATAACAAAAATACAACTTAAACCATTTTTCCCTAGCTTTGATCAACAATTATAAATAATGCAACATATTATCGGTTCATACAGGCAAAAAAAGAACTCCTTCTTGAGAGATCGGACTTGTTATGTGCTAAGATAATATGAATACATATTAAAGAATGTAAAAGGTCCAACGTTAACGTCGGGCCTTTTTGTTTTAAAAACAGTGTGTTTATTTATAATTGTTATCATACTTAATCATCTTGATGGATGTAAGAATCTCAATTCACAAGATTGAAAGTTACCAGAAATGAAAATAATATTTAATAAATACCTCGGAACATTTGGAGGGCTTTCACGAGAAGTCTGGTGGCTGGCTGTGATCACGCTTATCAATAGATCAGGCACCATGGTGATTCCGTTTTTGTCCTTGTATCTTACTACCGATTTACATTTTTCTTTAGATGAAGTGGCGTGGATCATGACTGTTTTCGGGTTTGGCTCTTTGACAGGTTCTTGGATAGGTGGAAAACTAACAGACACTATCGGATATTACAAGGTCATGGTTATCAGTTTGATTTTGAGTGGCATCCTATTTATTAGCATGCAGTTTTTGGAAACTTTCACTACTATTTGTATCGGTATTTTCATATTAATGAGCGCAGCAGACATGTTCGCACCTGCCATGTTTGTCGCTTTAAACACCTATAGTAAACCAGAAAACAAAACACGAAGTTTGACCTTGATCCGATTGGCAATTAACCTCGGATTTTCAGTAGGCCCCGCTATTGGCGGCATTATCATTGTTACATTGGACTATAGCGGATTATTTTTAATAGATGGGCTCACTTGTATCAGTGCTGGGATCGTATTGCTCAATGTTTTACATCCAAAAAAATCTAAAGCCATTGACACTGAAATAAATCCGAATCCAAAATCGGCCTACACCGACAAATTTTTTATTATTTTTCTTGTAGCCATGGTCATATTTGG
>JBARDR010000508.1:0-2164 GCA_049795335.1 Gelidibacter sp.
GCATAAGATACGGATTCATGGGTTTGGTTTTGAAACTTAGATTTCTGTAGAATTTATTTGCACTCTTCCAAGTGACGACATAATTAAGTGCATAAACCAAAAGGGAAATAATGCTTAACTCGATCGCTGCAGACGCTATTTCCAAAAACTTGTTGTTTTTTAGAATAAAATGTAAAATGAGCAAGAGGACACCAACATTATAAAAAATATAGGCGAATTTTGAATAGTCGATCGCATCATCAGCTTCTTTCTTCGAAACAATAAAGCTGTCATCAATTTGAACACCTTGTTTTTTAAGGTCTTCAATGGTTTGATTGCGTTTTAGCAATTGATTTAAAGCAAAAGGTTTGACACTCTCATCAAAATTAAGCGCTTCATGGTTTTTAAGGATATTGATCAGCTTGTCATTATTATAGTCATTTAAAAAACTATACTGAATCAATTGACCGTCCACTATGACCGAGTTTTTAGGTCGGAGATTTAGGAATTTCTTGATTGGGTTAAGATAGCTGTCAAAATCAAAGAGTCCTTTGTCATTGGTAGCTCGGCTTGTGAGATACACGCCTAATGGGAGCATGATCAAGGTAGAAAGCCAAGTGGCTAAAATCGGATTGAACGTGCCATCTTCCGCACTGTTTTTAGCAAATATGCCTATAAAGTGATAGGTCAGGAATAATAGGATGGCCACCACCAATGGCAATCCAATGCCGCCCTTTCTGATCAATGCCCCTAAAGGCGCACCCACAAAAAAGAGGATAAAACAGGCAAACCCCAACACATACTTTTCATGAAGCGCCATCAAATGCTTGTTCAGCACTTTGTCGGAAATGTTCATGAATTGATCTTTCGTAGTTATAATTTGTGTGGTACTGGTAACCGTGTTTAATGCCAGGTTCACAATTTGCAATTTGCTTTTATTTTCAAAAAGATCGAGAATGTTACCCTTAAAAATGCTGTCCGTTTCCACGGTTAGATTGGCATTCAGAGTATTTATTGAGGTTCTGCCATATAAGGTTTCTGCAAGCTCCTTATGTTCGTTGGATTTTTTCTGTTGAAGACTGTCGATGGTGTAATTAAGACCTCCTACATCCAACATATTATATCTATCGGTATAGCTTTTCTCATCCAGATCCACATCGTTCAACGCTGCCAAATCCACATTCATGGTGTAGGTGTCAAAATAACTCTTGACTGCGGGTTTTTTTTGAATTTCCTTCGGGTCCTTGCTGTGAATTTCTTCGTAATAATTACCGTTAAATAAAACCAATTGCAAAATATTAGAATTGGGACTACTGATGAGTTCTCCTGAATCGGCTAAAATCACTGTATAATTGCCCGGTCGGTTATTTTTCTGTTGGTGCATGACCACCTTAGATAAATATTGACCACGATCGCCACTTTTTTTGTCAACCTTAATATTAAAATTGCCAATTTCATTAAACTGCCCTTCAGCAATGGCCATTTGCGGTTTGAGCTTCGCAATGTTTTTGCGCAGATTGTAGGCATTATATTCAGCCCACGGAATGACATTATTTGCAAATAAGAAGGTGGTTACAGAAAGTAGCACGATAAAAACACTCAAACCCCGCATGGCACGTTGCAGTGAAATACCGGTAGATTTCATCGCGGCAAACTCATAGTTTTCGGCAAGCGCTCCAAATACCATGATGGAGGCCAATAAAATGGTCAGCGGTAAAATTAAAGGGATAAGGGTGGGCGTGATATACAATAAGAATTTGAGAATTGTATCCATATCCAAATCCTTTCCGGCCAATTCAGAAATATATAACCAAACGGCCTGTAAAACAAAAATGAGCATGAGTATAACAAACACGCTCAAAAAAGTTTTTAAGTAGGTCTGAAGTATGTACCTATCCAGTATTTTCATAAAATGATGCCTATCTAATCGAGCTTATTGATGTAATAGCCCTTGTATTTATTAGCATCAAAAGTAAATAAGGTTTTTGAAATAGGCTCATTAGTTTTAAAACTATTTACAGTTAAGGTGGTTTGGGTGCCGTTCTTCCCAACTTCTATAAGATTGTAGATGTGTTTGGTCTGGGCATCAATTCCTAACAACACTTGCTTGATTTCAGAATTGCTATCGATAGGCGTTAATTTTACATACTGAATTTTTCTCCCGCTAATATTTTGAACGATATCC
>JBARDR010000509.1:0-2857 GCA_049795335.1 Gelidibacter sp.
TTCTAACAGCAAACCAAAATCTAAGGCGCCCATTGAGATCAAATTGGCCGGCAAACCCTGAATGCGCAACATAATGATCGCAAATAAAAAGGATAACGGAATAACCGAAGCCACAATTAAAGTCGTGCGCCAATTGTAGAGAAAAATAAAGACAATCAAAGAAACCAAAACAACGCCTTCAATTAAGTTTTTGGTTACCGTGCTTACCGTTGCATCCACCAATTCCGAACGATCGATAAACGGAACGATCTGGACATTTTTAGGCAAAATACGTGTATTGAGTTCCTCGATTCGGCTTTTCAACCCTTCGATGACATCAGCAGGGTTTTCGCCACGCAACATTATGACGATGCCTTGAACCAAATCATCATCGTCA
This sequence comes from Gelidibacter sp., assembly GCA_049795335.1. Taxonomy (GTDB): domain Bacteria; phylum Bacteroidota; class Bacteroidia; order Flavobacteriales; family Flavobacteriaceae; genus Gelidibacter. Next base: position 377 of record JBARDR010000509.1, read on the forward strand.
TCCAACCCCACTTGCCCTAATCGAGGTTTAGCGCCGAGAACAACTTCGGCCACATGTTTCACCAACACTGGCGTGGAACCATTAACCGTAATCAGGATGTTTTCAATATCTTCAACACTTTCCAACAAACCTACACCGCGAACCGCGTAAGCTTGATCGCCACGTTGAATCACATCGCCGCCAACATTAATGTTGCTTTTAGAAACGGCTTCAAAAACATCTAACGGCGAAAGGTTGTAGTTTTTTAATTCGCTGGGATTAATTTGAATTTCATAAATCTTTTCTTCACCACCAAAACTCGCTACATCGGCAACCCCTGGCACGGATAATAGTTCGCGCTCAATCATCCAATCGTGAATGGCCGATATTTCTTTAATTGGCAAATCACTTTTAACCACATATCTAAAAATTTCACCGGTGGCTCCGGAAGGTGGTTCAATTTCCGCATCACTTCCCTCGGGCAAACTTAAACCTTGCAACCTATTTGAGGCGTATTGCTGCGCGTAAAAATCTTCAACATCATCATCGAAAATAACCGTCACCACTGAAAGCCCAAATAAGGAAGTAGATCTTACTTCCGCTTTTTTCGGGATGGTATTCATGGCTTTAGAAACCGGAAGCGTGATAAACTTCTCGACTTCCTCAGCACTTCTACCTGGCCATTGCGTGATAATTCGCGCTCTTGTGCTCGTCACATCAGGAAAAGCTTCAATGGGGATTTTGATATAATTGATTATTCCTGCAACTAGTAATAAAGCTGTCAAGAAAAATACTATCGTGGAATTTTTTAATGAAAAACTAACAATACCTTGGACAAATTTCTTCATGAATCGTTTTTATTTTAAGGCTTTTAAATGGTTATAAATCAACAAGTGATTTTTCACAATAATCTGTTCGCCTTCTTCAAGAGTGTTTTCGAAAAAAACATGAGTACTATTTTGAACATTGGGAGTCACTTTTCTGACCTCAATATCACAATCCGATTTATAGAGCACTAAAAAGTGTTGATTGTTATCAAAAATCAGCGCATTTATTGGCGCTGCATTAGCCAAGATGCCATCGTCCTTTTCAACTTTCACATCTACAAGCAGGCCCGGCATTAATTTGCCGTCCGTATTATCCATTACAATCCGCGCTTTTAAAACCCGTTCGTTGGAATCAAAAACTTGCGAAATGGAACTGATTTTGCCTGAAAACAAATCGGCAGGATAAGCCACAGCAGATATTTCCACCGACATATCTTTCTTGACATACGGAATATTACCGGCATAAATATTGGCCATAATCCACACCTCACTTAAATCGGAAATTGTAAAAAGCGGATCACTTTCCGCAGAAATTTGTGTTCCCGAAGCTACATTTTTACTAATAATAGTACCTGAAGTCGGTGCTTTGATCTGAAATACGCCACGTTCGCGGCTCGCGCTGAACAAATTTAACTGTGCATTTGTATTTTGTAATTCTGCTTTAAGAATGTCAAGATTACTTTGCGCTTCAATCAAATCCCTTTGGGAAGCTATTTTATCGCGATGCATTTCTTGCACCGATTCCAACTCCCGTTGTGCGACCAGAATTTGCGATTGAAGACTTGTCTTTTGTGAACTCAAACTGCTCAATTCACCACTCATCATTTCTAAAAGTAACTGTCCTTTTTTCACTTCTTCGCCCAATGTAAAATAGGTTTTAGTGACGACCCCACTGACCAAACTCACAAAATGCACGACGTTGTCTGGGTTGGATTCCACATTGGCGTTTAACAAAATCGACTCTGAAATCGGACTCTTTTTAACAGGCACTTTTATGATATCGTCTTTCATAAAGTCATTGAGGCAAAAGCCTGTTTTGTCTACTATTACGATTTCTTTTTTATTTTGCGAACAGCTACTGACAAGCATCAGCAGGCATGCAAATACATAAAAAGGATTTATTTTTTTGATATGCATTTTTTTAAAGTTGTATACGTTCATGATGTTTAAATTTCTTTTCCAATACTATATTGAAGCGTTTCTAAATGGAGATGGATTTCTTTTTTGGACTCGAGGATTATTTTTTTATTTTCCAGATAAGCCTGTTGAAAGTCTAAATACTGCAACATACTGATGTTGCGATTGACAAAATTTCGGGTGTAACTTTCAAAGATGTTGTCCAAATCCTTTTCAAAATCAACATCGATCGTTTCGTAGAATGCTATTGCAGCGAGGAAATCTTTATAATTTTGATTGAATTCGGCCTGGGCACGCAAACGGACGTCATTGTAACGCAGAATTGTATTTTCAATACCCCATTGTGCATGCTTAATAGCACCTTGATTTCTATTGAAAATAGGCAAGTCGATGGACAATCCGAAGCCAAAGAAGCTCGGCCAAACTCCACCACCGCGATCATAGGATGCACTCAAACTCACATCTGGAATGGCTTGTGCTTTTTCATAAATTAACAAACTCTTGAATTGCTCATTCTCCAACTCGGCCAGTTTAACAT
>JBARDR010000510.1:0-3285 GCA_049795335.1 Gelidibacter sp.
GTATTGGGGCAAGACTACAAAAGAAGATGGATGTTGTGACCATTATGGAAATCATAAGTGGTGGGCCAGCATGGAAACAGAATAAGATGCAGGCGGGCGACCAAATCCTTAAAGTACAGCAAGATAATGGTGAGCCTGCAGTGAGCATTGTGGGGATGCGTTTGGATGATGCAGTGAAATTAATAAAGGGACCTAAAGGAACAAGCGTCATTCTGACTTTAAAAAAAGTAGATGGGACTATTGAAGACTTAAAGATTGCAAGGGATGTTGTAGAGTTGGAAGAGGTTTATGCGAAGTCATCAACCGTTATCAAGGATAATAAAAAGTTCGGTGTCATTAACCTTCCTGGTTTTTATGTCAGTATGGATGATTACAACAAAAGAAATGCTGCTACCGACGTAAAACTTGAAATCGAACGCTTGAAAAAAGAAAACATTGAAGGATTGGTATTAGATCTTAGAAACAATGGCGGAGGATCCTTGCAAACCGTGATCGATATGGCGGGATTATTTATAAAAGAAGGTCCAATCGTACAGGTTAAAACTACAGGCGGTCAAAAAGAAGTGTTGAGAGACAAAGAAAAATCGATAACTTGGGAAGGACCATTGGTGATTTTGGTGAATGAAAATTCTGCTTCGGCTTCTGAAATTTTAGCTGCTGCGATGCAAGATTACAAACGTGCCTTAGTAATTGGAAGTAAACAAACCTTTGGTAAAGGCACTGTCCAAACCGTATTGGATTTAAATCGAATGGTGAAGAATAATTCATTGGGCGATATGGGCGCATTAAAATATACCATTCAAAAATATTACAGAATTGATGGTGGATCAACCCAATTGGAAGGTGTGAAAAGTGATGTTGTGGTTCCAGATCGCTATAGTTATATTGCTTTAGGCGAAAAGAATCAGGAAAATCCATTGCAGTATGATAGAATTGATGCTGCTAATTATACCGTTTGGAATAACAATTCAGGCTTTCAAACAGCAATTGATAACAGTTATGCTCGAATTGCAAGAAATGAGCAGCTTAAGCTCATTGATGAGAATGCAAAATGGATTAAAAAAATCAGAGATCAGGATATGTATTCGCTTAAATATGATACCTACAAAGCGGCATTGAAATTAAATGAGGATGAGGCTAAGCATTTCGAAAAGTTGGGCGACTATAAAACGAATTTAACGTTCAGCTCGTTGCCATACGAAAATGAGTTGATGGTTGCTGATACTACTTTAAAAGAAAAGCGTGTGCGTTGGCACAAGGCATTGAGCCAAGATGTTTATGTGGAGGAAGCGCTCAATGTGTTGAATGATTTAAGAGGACCTACTGATATTAAGAAAGTAGTCAATAATGTAAAGAAGTAAAATCTTCAATCTGGTAGAATAAAAAAATGCTCCAAAGTTGAATCAAACTTTGGAGCATTTTTGTATGTGTGAGTGATTGTTTGAGGGAATTAATTCTTTCTCAATGCATTCATTTCATCATTTGTAGCGTCAATTTTTGCGAGGACTTCATCTCGTCCAATGGCGGCGGAGGAAGAGGAAATAAAGTATTGAGGGGTTTCTTCCCAAGTTTCGAGAAGCTTGTCCATATAAGCCTTAACATTGCGCTCAATGGCTTTTGGTTTTAACTTATCTGCTTTTGTGAAAATAATACAGAAGGGAATTCCACCTTCTCCCATATATTCCAGGAATTCCAAATCTATTTTTTGAGGCTCATGGCGGATGTCCACCAAAACAAAGGCTAAGGCTAATTGCTGGCGTTCTTCAAAATAGTCGGTAATGAATCTTTGGAATTTCTTTTTTGATGATTTTGAAACACGAGCGTATCCATAGCCAGGTAAATCGACCAAAAACCAATTTTTATTGATTAGAAAATGATTGATAAGTTGTGTTTTTCCCGGTCTGCCAGATGTTTTTGCTAAGTTTTTATGATCGGTAAGCATATTGATCAAGGACGATTTGCCCACATTACTACGACCTATAAAGGCGTATTCCGGCAAAATATCTTTAGGGCATTTACTCACTTCGGAGTTGCTCATTAAAAATTCGGCAGTTTTGATGATCATGTTAATAGGTTTTAGACGCAAAGGGCGCAAAGATGGCGCAAAGAACGCAAAGTTTTTTGAATTTATTCTGTGGAAGGTGTATTCAGTCGGCAGTCTTCAGTCACCCGTCATCGGTCATCCGTCTTGAACTTCACTTCTCAAAGATTCCTCTTCAAAAGCCACTCCGCAAGGATCGCGTTAAATTCGTCCGGATGCTCCATCATAGCGGCATGTCCACATTTGTCGATCCAGTGCAATTCAGAATCTGGTAAAAGATTATGAAATTCCTCCGCAACTTCAGGAGGTGTAACAATATCATTTTTTCCCCATATAATACACACGGGTAGATCCATATTAGGCAAATCCTTTGACATATTATGTCGGATCGCACTTTTCGCAATCGCTAAGGTTTTGATCAGTTTATTTCTATCATTGACAGTTTCATAAACTTCATCCACAATATCCTTGGTCGCCACTGCGGGATCGTAAAAAACATCCTGTGCCTTTTTCTTGATCACTTCGTAGTCGCCCCGTTTGGTATAACCACCGCCCATGGCACTTTCATACAAACCGGAACTTCCCGTAATAATGAGTGCTTTTACTTTTTCGGGATAAAGTTTAGTGTGATAGAGACCAATATGTCCACCTAAGGAGTTTCCCAGCAATATAACATCGTCAAGCCCTTTATAGGCAATAAAATCATGAAGATATTTAGCAAAGCTTTTAACATTAGTCTTTAGTAAAGACATGGTGTAAATAGGGAGTTCGGGAATGATGACTTTATAGCCTTTATCTCCAAAGTATTTTACCACAGCATCAAAATTACTCAGTCCGCCCATTAGTCCGTGAAGAATAATAATCGGCTTGCCTTCGCCTACTTCAATATAACTGTAATTCTTTTCTTTTTTTAAGAGGTGTATCATTAATGGCTAGTAGTTATGCATAAAAAACAAATATAGTTATTTCAGCGAAATTTTATTTCTTTTTCAACATTCTTCCAAATAATACTTTCTAAAAAGATGTTTACAACCGAAAAGCCCACTTTCTGCCACTTTTTAAACCCTTCAAAAACAGGGTTATATTTATTTTGATTTTCTTCATTTTGTCGAAAATTTAGCTGAGAATCCTAAACTTATCAACAAAAGTGGTAAATTGTGGTAAAAGGTGGTAATATTTTCAATATATTTGACTCTCGGTCGTTAGATAAATAAACAAATTCAATTGAGCTCATTAATAGGAAC
>JBARDR010000511.1:0-2836 GCA_049795335.1 Gelidibacter sp.
GACTAAATCTGTGTTCAAATCCTTTTATTTGGATTTTTAGCACGGCAAATTATCAACTGGAAGTTTGATTTACTCGAGTAGAAGGTAAAAAATATCCAGAAGTATATCTGCTCCGAATTTAAAGCTCAGTTGGGATATATCTCAGGGAAATTATAAAATGCTATTGTGAGGTATTCTATTGATTATTAGTATAGGTAAACAACTTTGGTTTAAACACAAACATGGCCCAAGCCCAATTGTTGCTGTTTTTGTGGTTGCCCCCTTTTAGCACCTGCATGGTTTCTGTTGCAAACATTTGTGAGTATCCCAATTGAAAATCGATATTATCGGCGATTTTATACCCCAATGAAAAGTCAATTTCAGTTCCTAAAGAGTTGTCTTTTTTATTGCCAAAATTGTCAACTACATTAGCCGCAGATGAAAATAAATGGGGTACCAATTGCAAAGTCACCTTTTCCTTTTGATATTTTAAAGGCACACTGATGTCCAATAATCCCACAGAATTGATATGGTTGGCGACATAAAAATAGTCCATCCATCCGTTGAATTTATGGTTGGTACCAAATAAAGGATTGAAGGAATTAAGCTTATCCGAAGTCGTATCCATATCGGTACCCGATAGATATTCAGCACCAACGCCTACGGTAAACTCTGAAGCTACCTGATAATATAAGTTTCCTGCCAAATTATACGCGCTTAAACTGCGGTCGGAAATCTTTCCTGTTTGGAAATAAATAGACGCATCTGCCTTAAGTTGGTTCTTTCCAAAAGAAGCAAAAGCACCTATTGTTTGGTTGTAATCCACTTCCTGTTTTCCATTAGTTTCATAGGTAAAACCTGTGTTCAAAGCTAATAGACTCAAATTCAAATTATCGAAATTGGTGTGGTACCATACATATTGAAATGCCTTGTAGTTATTGACGTCATAATCTATTTGAAACAATGTTTCATCCTGTTCATTCATTGCCAAACCAACATCTAAGCGGATTTTATCATTAGGTTGGTAGGTAACGATAAAGGCATCATGACTTCTGCCTGCTTGTGCCCAATCGACATTTCCGAAAATTCGAGCGTCGTCATAAATGATTTCCTGACGTCCCATTTTGAATGAAAATTCAGAATCTAGTTTGAAAGACGCCCATGCTTCATGGATCGCAGTTCCGTTGACATCATTAGCAGATAAAGTATTGACATCACCCCAAACTCGAACATTCTGCAATGAAATATAGGCGTTCAATTTTTCACTGCCATATTTAAAATTCAGTCTTGATCGTTGCGACACAAAAGTAGCCGCATCAACCCCATCAGGAATTAATGTTTTAAAACCATGTCGGTACTCCACACGAGGTCTCAATTGCAAATCCATACCAAATTCTTGGGCATAAATAGTGTGACCCAACATGCCTAGGCATGCGAAAAGAATTACTTTTTTCATAAGTTGGTTATTTATTTTATACCGCGATGGTTTTAGAAACTTTAGAGGTAAGAACTTTCAAGACGTGCAGATTACTTTATGGAAGCAACTGCTTTTTCAATATTTTGAATGGTAGCGTCAGAGTTAACACCTAAACCTTCTTGTTGAAATACCATTTCGCCTTGATCATTAAACACCGTAATGATGTTGGAATGTGAAAAATCAATTGGAGAAATCTTTTTGTAATTCACAGCAACTACAGCGGCAAATTCTCTGGTATTATCTTCTGAAGATCTCAAAAACAACCATGGTGCTTTATCCATCACATTTTCTTCGGCAAAGGCTTTCAAGCGCTCTGGCGTATCGGTATTCGGATCAATGCTTACCAGAACCATTTTGACGTGTTCTTTTGTTTTTTTTGAAAGACGTTCCTCAATATTTCGCATATCTGCCACCAATCGCGGGCAAGCTGCTTTACAGGAGGTATAAATCATGACCGTAACCAAAACATCACCTTTTAAATCTTCAAATTGGAGGTCTTCTCCATTTTGATTGGTCCAAGTAGAGGTAAGATTAAAAATAGAAAGGTCTGAAATTTCATCAGAAGCCGCTTTTTTTTCAACGGCAACTTCTTTTAAATCCATCTTACAAACCGGGCAAGATCCTGGTTCGTCGTAAGTTTTATCGCCTTCACATTTCATCGGACATTGATAAACTACTGTTTCGTTCGAAGATTTGGTAGTGTCATTTTTACAGGCAGTAATTCCTATAAAAAGAATACTACACAGTATAAAAAATGTTTTTTTCATGGCTTTATATTTATTATTTTTCAACTGTCGTACTTCGACTTCGCTCAGTAGAGACATGCTGTTCGTCATTTATCATTTCCATAAGATAACATTCTTAGCATGCTCGTTTCAGGTGTATTATTGGGTTTCAATATCTTTGGCGCATCTAAATCCGAGATTCTTTATCGCGTAATTGGCCTTGATGCTCCCTCTAAAGGCGTAGCGCATAAATGCTGCATAATTCATTAAATCTGTAGCGCCTAAGGAAGCACTTCCACAGAAGAGGTTATTGTCTTTTTCGTTATCCTTTCTTGATTCGCCAGAAAGTAACACCGAATTAAAATCGGAAGTCCATTCCCAAACCAGACCATGCAAATCATAAACACCCCAGAAGTTTTTTGGGTTTTGTCCGATTTGATTTTCGTTTGATCGTGGCGCTTCATACCAAGACAGGATTTGCTCATTGTAGGACTTTTTGATGCGAGCATCCTTAACGGTTTCGTCAGCCATGGCAGCATATTCCCATTCATCCATGGTTGGTAAACGTTTGCCTTGACAATCGCAATAGGCTTTCGCAGCAAACCAACTAATATAGGTGGCTGGACTATTCAGCTTTTCACCATCTTTAAATTCA
>JBARDR010000512.1:0-3398 GCA_049795335.1 Gelidibacter sp.
CTATTAATATGCCGCTCCTCTGGAGCGTTTTTATTTAGTACAAATATATCGCTCCTAAGGAGCTTGTGCACACGATTTTTGAGCGTGATTCTTGATCAATCACTCCTATTGCTTATTTAAAACTTTCCTTAGTTTCCTTGATGGCTTTTAAATAAGTGTCTGTTAAGACCGGACCGTCAAAAAACGTCACCCCTTTGGCGCCATTATCTTTTGCATAATGAATGGCTTGTTTTAATTCTTCCGCAGAGCTAAATGGTGGCAAATACACCCCTGTATTAATTCCGATGTTTTCCGATTTCACATCAGTAACTCCTTGTTTAGTGGCGTAGCCGATCCAATCGATTTCTTCATTATAAAATCCGTGGTAAATCATCGGATAGACGTCATCAATATTCCATTTATCCCAACGCTGGCGCACCATATGATCTGCCATTTCCGGATAAGGAAATACCGCGGCAGTTAATTTTTTATTGTGTTTATGAACGATGTCATAGGCCTCATTAACCAAGTTTCGAATGGCGTTTAATCGGAAGTTTTTCCATTCCATATCGATCGCGGTGTTTTCACTTTCCAACGGATTTTTATGATGGATTTTTTCAAATTCGCTAAGACAAACCTCGCAATAGCAAAAATCATATTCCGCCATTTCTGTGTCTTGCTTTAAATTGTAATTAGGCAATAAACCGATCGGCAAGAAAATATCGGGAAAGCGGATATAATCCAGATGAACGCTTTCAATGCCTTCTACTTTGGCCATTTTTTCGACCAAACCTAAAATATGATTTCGCGATTCTTCTCTGGTAGGACATAACCACTGGTAATAATTGACATACGGCTGAGTATCAAAACACGATTTGCCGTCTCGACTTACCATATACCATTCGGGATGGTTTAGAGCGACGGTATCGCCAGGACGATTCACGGCCCACATCCAGGCATGTACTTTTAGTCCTTCTTTGGCTGCCAATGGCACCAAGCGTTCCAATTCCTTAGGATCGGTGGATGTATTGATTAGAAGTTCGTCAATACCGCCTTCCTTATAGCGTTTGAATTCGGCGGTATAATCGGCATTCGATTTGTCTTTACTAGACGTAATCCACGTTCCGAATTTAAATGCATTATCTATTGGCATTGCAGGTATTAATAAGGTTGCCGGTATTTTTTCTGCCTGCTGATTACAGCTGAAAAACACTAAAACAGATAGCATAAATAAGACGTATGATGCTTTCATCGGAAGGGTTTTAATCATAGGAAAATCACTTTAAGTTTCCAAATAGGGTATTTAATAGTTCTTGGTCCTTATCGAGACTATATTCCCAAAACATGGCGCCTCCCAAACCTTTTTCTTTAATGTAATCTGCTTTGAGCTTTATTTCCTTTGGTGTTTCCCAAGAAATAAACACGTTATCGGTAGGGCTCCAGAGGTAAGATGCTTTTGCAGACTCGTCATAGAGTTTCTCGTAGTTGCCTGATTTTATTTTTTCAAGAATTTCCCAGTAGGAGATGATATAGCCACCTTGATTGGCTGAGGCATATAAAGGAACATTTGTAGGCGCTACTTTCTCCCATTGTCTGCCGTAAAAAGGAATGCCCAGAACCAGCTTTTCGACCGGAACTCCAGCTTTGATATGTCTGTCAATAGATTCTATGCCACTATTGCCGCCATATTTCTCTTGGTCAGACGGATATAAATTGGCGTGATGTCCGGTTTGGAACATCCAGCCTTGGTAAAAATCATAGCACATCACATTAATAAAATCAAGATATTTATGAGCCTCCCCTAAATCGGTGTGATCAATATAAGCCTGATCGGCCCCCGTGGCGATGGTCAACAAATAATGCGCATTATCTTTCTCTCCCTGGACATCCAAAGCCTTGCGGATTTCGGCCAATAGCAAGGTGAAATTATCCTTATCTGACGGACGAAAATCATTATCTTCTGCACGTTGTCCTGGATATTCCCAATCGAGATCAACGCCGTCAAACTCATGCTTTTTCAAAAGCTCCACACAACTGGCTGCGAATTTCTTGCGCGAATCATCATAGGCCGCCATGGTCGAAAACTGATCTGACCAAACCCAACCGCCTACAGAATACAGAACTTTTAGATCAGGATTCTTCGATTTAAGACCGATCAACGTCGCAATTTTAGCAGCGTCAGTTTCCAGCTCAAATGCCGCTTTGCCTTCGACGATATTTGCAAAAGCAAAATTGACATGCGTGAGTTTCGTGGCATCAATTTCTGAGAAATCATAATCCTCATAGCCAGCGGCGTATCCGATGATTTTCAAATCTTCAACCGGAATGGCGTTTTTTGAAAACTTCTTATCTGAAGTTTCTGGATTTATTTCCTGTTTTTCGGTGGCATTGTTACACGCAAAAAACAACGGTAAAAGAAAAATTAATTTGATCAGTTTCATAATGCTTCTATTTTCAGACCTGTCAGGTTTTTCAATTCCAATTTTAGTTTATGACGAATTTTCCGTCCTCATTTATAACCATCAATTTATTTGAAAACGGACTTTTTGCTGAAATGGTCCATCCAAAACTATGATTTTCCAATTTTGGTGTTATTGTTTTTCCATCTACACTAATTGACGATGGTGATAAGTTTTTAATGGAAGTTGACCATTTTTTATGAACTTCAAAATATTCTTTTTGAGCACGATACAAGGCAAATAATTCCCATTTGATTTTTTCATCTTTGGGAATTTCAAACGTATCCGTAGCGCCTACTTCCTTGGAGGAAAAATAGACATAACCCCATTTTTCTGGTTCATGCATATTGATGACGCCTTGTGATGACCAAACCCAATTGTATTCTGGAAGATAGTCGCCTTTGGCATCTTTTTTACGTCCGTATGTGCCCTCGGTAATTTGATGATCCCAATTCACTCGTGAGAAATTCACGCGCCAAAAATTATCTTTTGGAACATTTTGCTCAAAATAAGCGGTTTTAAAAACACTCCATGGAATGGCCATTTCAACCGTCCAACCTTTGTCGGTATCGTTGGGATTGTTTAAAGTTCCATCTATAGTTATGGCCGATTTCATACCGGTAGCGGTCCAATCGTTTAAAACCACATTTTTTTCGCGGTAAGGTTTTGAAACGAATAAATCCCAAACCGTGTTGATGGCATTGACTTCAATTTCGTAATAATTATAAGTATCGCCATCAGGATCTATAAATACTTCAAAATCGTTATTATGAAAAATAATGGCGTCGTGCTCTGTGATATCTGCCCAAACATGAGGTTCTTCCATTTTTGCCAAAATGTAGAAATAAGTATCGTCCCACAACATTTTAACCTGAGTGTTATACGTCGGTTTTTTGACACCTTCAATATCAATAAAAAGCTTGGTCCAATCGACTTTATTCCAAGAAGCATCGGCATCAC
>JBARDR010000513.1:0-4616 GCA_049795335.1 Gelidibacter sp.
ACCAAATACTGTGCGCACCCGAATGGATACTTATACGAATGCTACGGGAAGTTCAAAAGCGCCTCAGAAATATTTTGTATATGATGCTTCATATGTGAAACTACGGGAAATGTCTATAAGCTATTCATTTTCAAAAGCCGGTATTCTTGATAAAATCAAGATCGAGTCTATGAGGCTAAGTTTGGTTGGCTCAAACTTATGGATCATTCATAAAAATTTACCTTTTTCAGATCCAGAAGCTAATTTAAGTTCTGGAAATATTCAAGGAACCCAAGAGGGTGTGCTTCCAACCACACGTAATATTGGTTTAAATCTACAAATACAACTTTAATCTAAAAATAGAAATATCATGAAAAAATATTTTCTTATATACATCACATTCATATTTGTTAGTTGCTCCAATGATTTAGAGAGCCTAAATGTGGATGTAAAAAATGCTACATCGGCTCCCGCTGAGGCATTTTTTAATCAAGCTTTAAAAAACATGTCAGACGTAGAGAGCGATCTTACTTATGGAGGTACTGCTAGCCCAATGACCCTTGGTAGGATATGGTCACAACAGATATCTTCAGTTACTTACAATGAGGGGAGTAGGTACTTTATGAGTTCTAACTGGAATGATGTTTATATGGGGGTTTTGATCAATTTAGATCAAAGTACAAAAGTAATTGAAAACACAGAGCAAACTTCAATCAACCAGGTCGCTCTTCAAAATCAATTGTCCATAATTGAAATATTAAGGGTTTATGCTTTTAGTAAGCTTGTTGAGGGATTTGGAGATATTCCTTATTCCGAAGGGTTAGATGTGAAAAATATATCTCCTGCCTATGATAAGGCAGAAACTATTTATCTTGATTTATTAACAAGATTAAATACAGCTTTGGACAATATGGATGAATCAGGTGCAAGCTGGGGTCAAGATCTTATGTATCATGGAAATGCAAGACTTTGGAAGAAGTTCGGAAGATCATTACAGTTGCAAATGGGCATGCGCATTGCAGATAGTAATCCACAGGTAGCAGAAAATAATATTATTGCGGCACTTCCTGAAGTTTTTACGTCTAATGCAGATAATGCTGAGGTGGATCACTTAAGTGCTCAGCCTAATACGAGTCAATTGTACCTTGATTTGGCCGTCGGAAATAGAAAGGATTTTGTTGGTTCTAAACCGTTTGTTGATTATATGAACAATCTTGATGATCCACGTAGAAGTGTGTTTTTTAAATCTGTTAACGGAAATTATGTAGGAGCTCCTACAGGGAAGGTTGTAGATTATGCAAGTTATTCTGAGATGGGGACACTTTTCTATCAGCCAGAAACTGCGGTTATATTTATAGATTATGCCACGGTAGAGTTTCTTCTTGCAGAAGCTGCAGAGCGTAATATGGGTGGGGTTGTTGATGCTGAATTACATTACAATAATGCTATTAAAGCATCCTTTGAGTATTACAATATTGGTGGCGTAGATGATTATTTGCTTAATCCTGAAGTAGCTTATGCCACTGCTCCTGGTGATTGGAAAGAAAAAATTGGAATGCAAAAATGGGTAGCGTTGTACAATCAAGGTTTTGAAGCATGGACAGAGTATAGAAGATTAGATTACCCAAAACTTTCAGCTCCAGGAGATGCCTATGTAAATATAGTTCCTGTACGTCTTATTTACCCAATATCTGAACAAACCTTAAATCGCAGTAATTACGAAGCTGCGTCAGCAGCGATAGGTGGTGATTTGTTGACTACAAAGCTTTTTTGGGATAAGTATTGATGGCTTCTATTTTAAGATCAAAATACAGGATTTGTGTATTTAAATTAAGAGATATTTTAGATGAAGTTTACAACAGAAATTAGAGTTCTTTAAGTTGAATGGCCAGAGCGCAGAAATGATTTTATGGTGAAAGATGGATAGAATTGATTATTTGCAGCTCGTAGTGTTAAATGGGTATTTTCTGTTGTACTCTTTATTTAGATTTATTTTAATCAAAAAGTCCCCTTGATAATTAATGGTATTACATGAATATCAAGTATGGTTTTCTGAGAATGTAGCGACTAGGATAAGGTTGTTTTAGCTTTTTTCTAGATAATATTCTAAAATATCGGATTTATTTGGGGGATGTTCCTATTGAGATTTAATGGGTGATGATAGTAACTGTTTTATTCAAAATAGAGGTATAAATCAGTTTCCGTTCATAATGAAGAATCGGGATATTCTCATAATTTACAGATGAATATTTCAAATGCGGAAAAGAGGCAATTGACTTTTGGATTATTTGAAGTCCAAACTTTAGAATTCTCCAATGATAAGAAGTTCTTCTTTTTGACTGCAAATCTTGAATACTCTGTAAAAACTTTTTAAAAGTGCATTAATTGAATAAAAAGATTACTAACATACTATAAAAGCCTTGACATGAAAAAAAATTATTTATTTACGGTAGTATTTCTCCTTTTTTCTTTTGCAATAAATGCTCAGCAACTTAATACGAGCATGGATTCTATGGTTATCACTAATGGTCAAGTTACGATTAAGGGAGTGGCTGTAAAGTATAAGGCAACTGCTGGAAAGCAACCTGTTTGGAACGATACTGGAAAAATTATAGCTGGTCTTTACTATACCTACTATGAAAGGTCGGATGTAAAAGACCGCTCAAAAAGACCCCTTGTTTTTTCATTTAACGGCGGTCCGGGTGCTGCCTCTGTTTGGATGCATTTGGGATATACGGGACCCTATCGAATTAAGGTTGATAATGAAGGTTTCCCTATCCAGCCCTATGGTGTTGAAGAAAATCCGCAATCTATTTTAGATGTGGCTGATATTGTCTATATAGAGCCTGTAAATACTGGGTTTTCGAGAGCCATTGAAAGTATGAGTGATGATGAAGTAGCGAAAACATTTTTTGGAGTGAATGCTGATATAAAATATCTAGCCAGCTGGATCAGTACTTTTGTTGCAAGAAAAAATCGCTGGGAATCTCCTAAATATCTAATAGGTGAAAGTTATGGTACACCTCGAGTTTCGGGACTTTCTTTAGAGCTTCAAAACCGTCATTGGATGTACTTAAATGGTGTTATTCTGGTATCTCCTACGGGGCTTGGTATTGAGCGAGGCACTGCAATTGAGCCAGCTAATGACGTTCCTTACTATGCCGCTGCCGCTTGGTTTCATAAGAAACTACCTGCTGATTTGCAATCGAAAGATTTGACTGATCTTTTGCCTGAGGTGGAGGATTATACAGCCAATAAGTTGATCCCCATAATGGCTAAGGGCGGTTTTTTATTAGAGGCCGAAAAACGCCAAACAGCCAGTCAATTGTCTCGATATACAGGTGTATCTGAAAAGGTTATTATGGAGCATGATTTGAGGGTTCCTAAAACGTTTTTCTGGAAAGAATTATTGCGTGATGAAGGCTATACCATAGGCAGATTAGATTCACGATACCTTGGAATAGACAAGAGCAATGCTGGCGAACGCCCAGATTATGCCATGGAAATCAAATCATGGGAACACTCTTTTACTCCTGCTGTAAATTATTATTTTAAAAACATTCTCAATTATAATACAGATTTAGAGTATTTTATTGGTGGTCACACCCGTCCTTGGGATAGAAGTAACAATCATACTGGTGAAGATCTTCGTCAGGCTATGGCGCAGAATCCTTATTTAAATGTTATGGTGCAATCAGGTTATTATGATGGAGCCACAGACTATTACAACTCCAAGTATAATTTATGGCAATTGGATACGAGTGGAAAATTGCGGGACCGTATGAGTTGGAAAGGCTATAGAAGTGGGCATATGATGTACTTACGGTCAGAAGATTTAATAACCTCAAACGAGCATATAAGAGAATTTATTAAAAAGTCTATTCCAAAGGCTGGTGAACCTGCTAAATACATTAGGAAATAAAGTCAAAATAAAGGGTGTTCCAAAATTAAAATTAATATTAAGAATCAAAAAAGAAAGAAAATGAATAAATTTTATGCTATTGCAATAGTTTGGATGCTATTTAGCCTAAACTTA
Organism: Gelidibacter sp.; assembly: GCA_049795335.1. Taxonomy (GTDB): domain Bacteria; phylum Bacteroidota; class Bacteroidia; order Flavobacteriales; family Flavobacteriaceae; genus Gelidibacter. The sequence continues at coordinate 4,016 of JBARDR010000513.1, forward strand.
AATGCACAACAATTAAATTCCTCAATGGATTCTACAGTTGTTACTAAGGGGGAAGTTACTATAAAGGGGGTGCCGATAAAATACTCAGCTACTACAGGAAAACAACCTGTATGGGACGAGAAAGGTAAAATTATAGCAGGTCTTTATTTTACGTACTATGAGAGATTAGGTGTAAGTAATAAAGCAAAAAGACCGCTTGTGATCTCATTGAATGGTGGGCCAGGCTCAGCATCAGTGTGGATGCATATAGCTTATACAGGGCCAAAGATTCTCAAAATTGATGATGAAGGCTATCCTGTACAGCCTTATGGAATTAAAGACAATGTACATTCTATACTTGATGTTGCTGATATCGTTTATATAAATCCAGTAAATACGGGGTATTCGAGAGCGATTGACTCTATGGATGAGGCAGAGAAGAGAAAAACATTTTTCGGTGTTAATTCTGATATAAAATATCTGGCGACTTGGATCAATACTTTTGTGACCAGACAAAATCGTTGGGAATCACCTAAGTATCTTATAGGAGAGAGCTATGGTGCACCTCGTGTCTCAGGGTTGTCATTAGAATTGCAAAATGCGCATTGGATGTATCTAAATG
>JBARDR010000514.1:0-2556 GCA_049795335.1 Gelidibacter sp.
TTTTATAACAGTCAAAAAAAAATGGTGTACATCTTCTGTACACCATTTTTTAGATTTAAGCTTTATAGGATTGCAAACGCTCTTATAAATTAATTATTCAAATTTGCCCAGCCAACGCTGTACATACTCATCGTTTCTTGCATACCATTGTGTACTCATGGCATAGATAAAGCCGTTGCGCTCAAATTCATATTCCCAAGTATATCGAACAACTCCTTTTGCATCTTTCAAAACTTCTGCTTTTTCAGCCGGCGTAAAATGCGCTGGCACTCTTAAAAAAAGAGGATAACTGATATCAAACGCTGATTTTGAATGATCCTTTTTACATAATTTATCTAAATCAGTATCGGATAATCCTTTGGCCACAGTCGAGATTTTCTCTTGAATCTCAGTGGTGGTATATAGTCTATTACTCATAATTTTTTGTGATTTTAATAACGCGCAAGATAAACCTATTTCAGTCAGTTCATACGCATGATCTTTTAATTTATTAGGTTTCCTATTGCCGATTGATTTTAATCGATTTCAGTGCATTATAATTCTCGGTGGCAATTTCTTCAGCGTCCGTAATCATATCCTTACCAATGGAAGAAGTCAAGAAAAAACCAACGGTCGATGAAATCGCCATCCCCACAAAGGGAAAATATTTTGAAGCCGATTTTACCGCAATCCCTGCTCCGGCTTTTTTCAGAAGTAGAATAACCGCTTCTTTTCCCAAATATTTTGCGCCAAACTGAACGGCTTTGGCGGCCAATACTTTGGCATTCTTTTTATCGAGGAGTGCAGTAATAAAATCCTGCTGTGCCTCTCCCAAACAATAAATATCACGGACATGCAATCCCATTCGCGTTAAAAGCGAAATATCGACGCCAATATCCAATCCTGGAATAGGATTGATCCCATTTACTGCCGATAAGCCCGCATGAATTCCTACTATTTTATTTGCGAGTTCTTTTTTTTTTGCTAAGATTTTTTGGCTGGTAATATTGATATCCGCAACAAAGCGTTGTTGTTTTATCTTTCCTAAGCTCGAATAGATATCATCCAAAAGCTGACTTAAATCGTATTCTTGCGGATAATCGGCAGAGGTTAAATAAATACCGTTCAACCGGTATCCTTTAAGATTGTCTTTTAGATTATTCAGAATGGTGGTGTAGGTTTCTTCTTCGGATATATTCCTTCTTAAAGCTCTGTCAATTGAAAAGTCAATTTTAGTTCGAACCGCAAAAACCGGCATTTTTATTTTCAGAAGTTCATCAATTAAATACAAATCATCTTCATAAAACCGATCGGAAGTTACTAAAATGACGCAATCAAAATTGCTGATATGAAATTCCTCCAAATACCGTTCCTTCGGAAAATTGATGGTCGAACATCCCGGTAAATCATAAAAGTTCAAACCTCTGTGTGCTATGGGTTTTCCAACCTCCATGGTAGTTTCTACTTCGCCAACTTCAGCAATATGCTCTCCTACAATGGCATTGATGAGCGAGGATTTCCCAACGCCACTTCTACCAATAATGCCACATTTTATTTTTGCCGTTTCAAACTTATCAAGATCAGCTTTAAGTTTTTTCTCGAGATTTGAAATTTCTTCGTTTTTACTCATTTTTTGAATGGTGTTTATAACGGTCTTGCTTAAGATTTATATAGACTGCAAATTTACTACAAACTATTCGGATAGAAATTGCATAGGACTATCGTTTTAAGATGACGCCTTTAAGATATCATCAATCGCTGTCAATTCTGTCTTCGAAAAACTTAAATTCTCCATCGACTTGACGTTGTCAAGGATCTGTTCGGGTTTACTGACACCAACCAATACCGAAGTGATGCGATCGTCTTTTAAAAGCCATGCAATGGCCATTTGCGCCAAGCTTTGCCCTCTGTTAGTCGCCATAAGGTTTAATTGTTTAACGGCTTCCAGTTTTTCTTTGGTAAGATGTTCTACCTTAAGATAGCGTTTATCTTTTAAGGCACGTGAATCCTTTGGAATTTCGTTAAGGTATTTATCCGATAATATCCCTTGCTCCAAAGGCGAAAAGGCTATGGCGCCTATGCCTTGAGTATCGAGTTCATTTAATAAGCCATCCTCTTCTACTTGTCTGTCCATCATATTATAGCGCGGCTGATGAATTAATAGTTTGGTGCCCATTTTTGCCAAAATCTCACTTGCCTCACGCGTCATTTCTGGCGAATATCTAGAAACACCAACATAAAGAGCTTTTCCTTGTTGCACCATTTGATGCAAGGCGCCCATGGTTTCTTCCAGCGGCGTATCAGGATCTGGGCGATGGTGGTAAAATATATCCACATACTCCAGGCCCATTCTTTTTAAACTTTGATCAAGACTCGAGATCAAATACTTTTTTGAGCCAAAATTTCCATAAGGCCCGTCCCACATATCCCAACCAGCTTTACTCGAAATCAGGAGTTCATCGCGATACGCTTGAAAATCCTTTTTTAAAATTCTACCAAAAGTTTCTTCGGCAGCACCATAAGGCGGACCGTAATTATTGGCCAAATCAAAATGTGTGATGCCACAATCAAAAGACG
>JBARDR010000515.1:0-6617 GCA_049795335.1 Gelidibacter sp.
GCATAATCCCAGACTGTTCTGGAGATTGGGAGCTGCTTTTGAAAGAGCCTAACAGAACTACTGTGGTCAAGAATTTGAAATCCTTGGTAGGTTATTATGATCTTGATGGCATTGATATCGATATTGAAGGGCATTTATTAAATACGATTAGTGAGGCTGGCGATTATACACCTTTTATAAAAGAATTGAGAGCAGTGCTTAATCCGTTAGGTAAGTTGGTCACCTGCGCAACGGCCAGTTATGTTGGTGGTAGGGTTCCACAAGCGTCTTTTCCTTATTTTGATTATATCAATATCATGGCGTATGATAATAACTGGAATACTGCTGAACATCATTCTACCTACGAACATGCTGTAAGGGATATGCAACTATGGCTGGATTTAGGTTGTCCTGCGGATAAACTAGTTTTGGGTGTCCCGTTTTATGCACACGTCGGAACCGTTGGCACGGGGAGCGCGACCTACAAGGAGATTGTAGCACAAAATCCCGAGGCGGCACAACTTGATGTGTATAAAGATTATAGATATAATGGCATCTCTACCATTAAAGCGAAAACAGATTATGCAATGGAGCATGGAGCTGGCATCATGATTTGGGAAATTTCTCAAGATGGTAGTGGGAATTTGAGTTTATTACAGGCGATAGGAGAGAAGATATAAAAAAGGAGTCGAATACCTATATTTTCCAACCTCATCTGACCAATTCGGATCACTTTGATAAATTGTTTTGTTGTTCTATGATTTGGTTTCTTAAAAGTTTGGACACTCATTATACGGAGGAACATAGAATGGTGTCATTATATAATAAGATAGTTCATCCGCGCTCTACTCTCAATGTCTTCGAAGTACGGTTCATTTTCAAATCAAACTCAGTATCACACATTTCACATCGGTATTTATGTTTGGTATGAAACGGATGAGAAGAAAATAAAACGCCATAAATAAACGAAAAAAGAGATTTTGCATCTTTAATTGTGGAGAAGAGTTCGATATGGATGCTCTTGCAATTGGGGCAATGAATAGTGTCTCTTTCATCATCAATTGAATACTGTTTGATGGCCTTTAAAATCTGTTTAGCTTCTGAAGCTTGGTAGGTGAGGACTTTCAGTTTTACCCCACCAATGGCGCGGCTAACTAATGGATCTGTATCAATGGTCAGGTTATCAGTCAGGAAAACTTCGATGCCATCGGCTTCTAATCTGCCTTTTATAATCTGCGCTACCGAAGAATATTCAAATACAGCAACCGTTGTAAAGGTTTCATTTTTCATGAGAAAAAAGGTGCTAAGAGCGACAACACTTTTGAAATTTCTTCTTCTGAGTTGTATGCATGTACACAAAAACGAATGCGCTCCTGACCTTTGGGTACGGTTGGAGAAAAAATTGGTTCGGGATCATAGCCCTTTTCATTAAGATGATGGACAATTTTTTTGACCTTTTCACTATCGGAAACCGTACAGCATTGAATGGCAGAATTACTTTCTGTAAAATATTTTTCGAGTTGATTCTCTTTCAGTTTTTCTTTAAAAAAATGAATATTCTGGATTAGTTTTTTTATGGCGTGTGTGAGTTCCAATTCTTTATAGGACGCTTTTATGGTCATTAGAGAGTGGGGAGCAATGGCGGTGGTGTAGCTGGACGGACTCGAGAACTGGATGAGATAGTCGATCAGAGCTTGATCTCCCAAAATGGCAGCACCATGAGAGCTTAAGGCTTTTCCGAAGCTTATCAGTCGCGCGAAAACAGCCTGGTCAATTCCCAGACTATGTACTAAACCCTCACCCTCCTTTCCAAAAACACCGATGGCATGCGCTTCGTCAACAATCAATCGAAACTTGTTGAGCTCACAAAAATTGGCCATAGCTACTAAATCCGGTGTGTCTCCATCGATTGAAAACACAGATTCGGTTGCAACATAAACTTCTGTGTTTTCAGTGAAATGTGGTTGTTCATTTTGACAAATACGCTTTAAATCATCTAAATCATTATGTTTGAAGGCGAAAGCTTTTGCTTTGCCCATGGCTATTCCGTCTCGGATTGAAGCGTGGATCAATTCATCGTATAAAATGATGTCGTCCTGTTGAGGGACACAAGAAAAAAATCCTAGGTTGGCATTGTAGCCAGAATTAAAGATTAGGGCGGCATTGCAGTCGTACGTTTCACAAATGAGTTCTTCTACTTCACCATAAAGTTGATGATTGCCCGATAAAAGCCAGGAGCCTTTGGAGCCATTTTGAAAGATAAATTCATTTTCTAAATAATAATGGGTCCGGTCAAAAATCTCATTGGACATCGAAAATCCTAGATAATCGTTGGAGGCAAAATCTACCAATAGTTGCGGCGTATCTACTGCTCTGAAAATGATTTCAGCGTTGCGGGCATCTAACTGGTCTTGTAGTTTTTTGGGTATCATGATGTAAATATACGAAGACCCTAGAGGTATTAAAAGCATGTAAAGTCACAAAGTAAATAATTAAGTTTATTGGATAAATAGTGTTTATCAATAATTTATGTTTGAATTTTTAGTGTTAAACGATAATTGAGTATAATCATGCTAAAACTTCGCAGAATCATTTCAGCAAGCTGAATTTGGTGCAGATATCATACTGCTTATTGGTTTCATACTTTATATTGTTTCTGACTTTATTCAAAGTGGAAATTTGATTAAACAAGACAATGAGCTAACAATATAGGATGTCTATAATTAATCTCGCTATTTTGCTTGAACAATGAGGAATGAAGGCAATGAATTAGCAGATATTGTTGGGTCAAAAACCCGTGAGGTCTCAGAAATATAAAAACCCAAAAACATTGTATATTTGAGAATCAAAATCGCTAATTATGACCCGTATTCTTTTCTGCTTGAGCTTTGTTTTGTCTTCATTCCTCTTTCAAGCCCAAATTTCCTCAAAATATACTATTTCCTTTGAAAATGCCGTACATCATGAAGCCGCCATTCAGGCTTCATTTACCAATTTGAAATCTGACGCTGTCGAATTTTCTATGGCCCGTTCTTCACCTGGTCGCTACGCCTTACATGAGTTTGCTAAAAATGTTTACAATGTGAAAGTTACAGATGGGAAAGGAAATCCACTTCAGATCACGAGACCAAATCCGTCGTCATGGAGCGTTAAAAACAATGACGGTACCATTCATGTCAGTTACACCTTGTTTGCAAATCATGGCGATGGAACCTATGCGCAATTTGATGAAACGCACGCCCATTTCAATATGCCAGCAACGCTAGTATATGTTCCCGAACTCGCAGATCAGGAAATAGAAGTGACTTTTAATATTCGCGAAGATTTGAATTGGAAGATTGCCACCCAGCTTAAACATCAAAAAGATAATACCTATTATGCAAAGGATTTTCAGTATTTGATGGACAGTCCTGTAGAGATTGCCAACTTTAGAAAGCGCTCTTTTGATGTAAAAGGGCAGACCATTACATTTATTCTTCACGACGACGATGCCACAGAACAACAGATAGATATTTATTTTGAGAAGATCCAAAAGATAGTTTTAGAGCAAATGATGTTCTTCGGCGAATTACCAACATTTGATTATGGGGAGTATACTTTTTTGGGTTGCTATATGCCGAATGCCACAGGAGATGGGATGGAGCATCGGAATTCGACATCCATCCCTAGTTCCAGAAGTTTGGCAAACGGTGGTATAGAAACTAATATTGGTACGGTGGCTCATGAGTTTTTCCATATTTGGAATGTCGAGCGTTTACGTCCAAAATCATTGGAGCCTTTTGATTTCTCAAGAGCAAATATGAGTGGCGACTTATGGTTTGCTGAAGGATTTACTAGTTATTTTGATGATCTCTCATTAGTGAGATCAGGCATTATAAGTCAAGATAAATATCTTGAAGGCATTGTAAGAACCTTTAATTACGTGTGGACCTCACCAGCGCGTCAATTTTTCAATCCTATTGGAATGAGTTATCAAGCGCCTTTTACTGACGCCGCACGTTCAGTAGATGAAACCAATCGAGAAAATACCTTTATTTCCTATTATTCTTATGGCAGTATGCTGGGATTGGCTTTGGATTTATCCTTGAGAGGAAAGAATCTCAATCTCGATGGTTATATGACTTTATTGTGGAATAACTTTGGGAAACCTGAAATCCCTTATACGGCTGAGGATTTACATCAAACCTTGAATACCTTTGCAGGAAAGGCCTTTGGCGATGAGTTTTTTAATAATTATATCTATAAAGGTGGAATGCCTAATTACGAGCAACTTTTAAAACTCGTTGGTGTGTCTCTGGAAACGAAAAATAACATTGATTTTGGTGCTATTGTCAGAAATCAAAAAATCATGAGCAATCCTAAGATCGGAACTTCGGCTTATAAGGCTGGGTTTCAAAAAGGGGATAAGCTGCTTAAGATCGGATCAATTACCCTTGATGAAACCATGGACATCAATGCGGTTTTAGGTACGTTTAAGGTTGGCGAAGAGGTCGTGATATTGACTGATCGCTTCAGAGCTCAAAAGGAGATACCGCTTACCATTTCGACAGAGGTGTCCTATGGTTTGAAGTTTTTAGATGACAATTCCAAAGATAATACTAAAAAGATAAAACAGAAACGCGGAGGTTGGTTAAACTCGAAAGTATAGATGACGAGAGTACTAAGTATTTAGAATTAAGTATTAAGAAGTGTTCCTGAAGTCTGACAGTTTGATAAAATTGTCGACAGTGAGTCTAGACGATTACGGAGTTTCAAATAATTCCCAATACTGTTTTTTACAAATCTTTCTTAGAATATAAATTAAGAATCACTATCCGATAAGGTTTCAAAATCATCTATCTACCAAGACTATTTCATTAGGAATCGATGGTATAAAACAAAAAAATCACGCTTTTGGGCGTGATTTTTATATTTGTAATAAGAATGTTTTGATTAGTCAACCAATACAATCACTTTATTATCCTTCATTTCAACGGTACCGCTGTTGATTTGCATCACCCAACTTCCATTTTCTTGAGTAAAGCTATCCGTGTGGCTTTCTGCAATGGTTGCATTGCCTTTGAATTTTACTTTTCCTTTTCCAAGAAGTGAAACAATGGCCGCGTGACCGTTTAACATTTGGAATTCACCCTCAACACCTGGAACCGTAACGCTTTCAACATTACCGCTAACAAGTGAAGCTTCTGGGGATACAATTTCTAAATACATATTTTTATAGTTTGCAGTCCGCAGTCTTCAGTCGGCAGTCACTAAGGACTGAAGACTGATGACTGCCTACTTATTTAGGCTTCAGCAAGCATTTTCTCACCAGATTCGATCGCCTCGTCAATGGTTCCTTTAAGGTTGAAAGCAGATTCTGGTAAGTGATCTAATTCACCATCCATAATCATGTTGAAACCTTTGATGGTTTCTTTAATATCAACCAATACTCCTGGGATTCCTGTAAATTGCTCAGCAACGTGGAACGGTTGTGATAAGAAACGTTGAACACGTCTTGCACGTCCTACAGCCATTTTATCTTCTTCAGATAGTTCTTCCATCCCAAGAATAGCAATAATATCCTGTAATTCTTTATAGCGTTGCAATAACTCTTTTACGCGTTGTGCACAGTCGTAATGTTCGTTTCCTAAAATTTCAGCAGTTAAGATACGTGATGTTGAATCCAATGGATCCACAGCAGGATAAATTCCTAACTCAGCAATTTTACGAGATAATACGGTTGTAGCATCTAAGTGGGCAAACGTTGTTGCAGGAGCAGGATCCGTTAAGTCATCCGCAGGTACATATACTGCTTGTACAGATGTAATAGAACCTCTTTTTGTGGAGGTAATACGCTCTTGCATGGCACCCATTTCAGTTGCCAATGTTGGTTGGTAACCTACCGCAGATGGCATACGACCTAACAATGCAGATACCTCAGAACCCGCTTGTGTAAAACGGAAGATATTATCAACGAAGAATAATACGTCTTTCCCTTGTCCTTCACCAGCACCATCACGGAAATACTCAGCAATAGTCAATCCTGATAAAGCCACACGAGCACGAGCTCCCGGAGGTTCGTTCATTTGTCCAAAAACGAAAGTCGCTTTAGACTCTTTCATTACTGACTTATCTACTTTAGATAAATCCCATCCACCTTCTTCCATGGATTGCATGAAATCGTCACCATATCTAATGATTCCTGACTCAAGCATCTCTCTCAAAAGGTCATTTCCTTCACGAGTTCTCTCTCCAACTCCAGCAAATACTGAAAGTCCACCGTGACCTTTGGCAATATTGTTAATCAACTCCTGGATCAATACCGTTTTACCAACACCAGCACCACCAAATAAACCGATTTTACCACCTTTAGCATAAGGCTCTAATAAATCGATTACTTTAATACCGGTAAATAAAACTTCGTTTTCAGTAGAAAGATCTTCAAATTTTGGAGGAAGAGCATGAATAGAACGGCCATTAGATTTATCTAAATCTTCAATCCCGTCAATTGCATCTCCAACAACATTAAATACGCGACCTTTAATGGAATCGCCAACCGGCATTTTGATAGGAGCACCTGTATCCGTTACCGGCATCCCACGTACCAATCCATCACTTGAATCCATGGCGATCGTGCGAACCCGCTCCTCACCTAAATG
>JBARDR010000516.1:0-2841 GCA_049795335.1 Gelidibacter sp.
GATCGAGAATGATGAGATGGAACAAATGCTTTCCGTTAAGGCAGCCATGGCGATTGTAATCTCAAAAATTGCCAACTAATGATTGGCAACGATATTGTCGATTTAGAGTTTGCGAAATGTAATTCCCGTTGGAAAGAACATCGGTTTTTGGACAAACTTTTCTCTAAGGAAGAACAAGATTTTATTCTGTCAGATGAGAATCGATTTCAAAACATCTGGCGCTTATGGAGCATGAAGGAAAGTGCTTATAAAATCATTTCGAGAGCGGGTGGTATTGTTCGTTTTAATCCGAAGGATTTTTGCTGTTTTACCACGAATCCCACTAAAGGATATGTTGTCTTTGAAAATAAATCGATCCCGACCGTTACTCAAACAACTCCAAAATTCATTCAAACGACAGCTTGTTTAGAGCCGAGTTATATTTCAGAAGTGTTTCAATTCTTACATAAGGATTCTAAACTGCAGCATAAACAAAGCTATGAACAGGCTATTAAAGCTTATGCTCAATGGAAGAAACAATCTCAAGAAACTGTTGAAATCATTAAAAACGAAATAGGCGTACCACAGTTTTGTATCAACGGTCGTTTACTAGAAACGCGATTATCCCTGACCCATCACGGTCATTTTGGAGCTTTCGCTATTGCCGTTTGACAATTTCAAGAAAGACTTTTGAGTTAATTTCTAATGCTGTTCGATTCTCAAAATAAATAATATCATCCTCTGTATGTGCTTCAATCAAATAATAGTGGCCTTTAAAATAATTATGGTAGACTTCAACTCTTAAATCTGATTTCTCAACAATTTTAAGTTGATGTGCATAGATGATGTCATCATTGAGAAGATTAAACTCGCCAAAAAAGGAGGCGGTTAGAGGCATTTCTGGATTTTTATAAAGTTCCTGAGGCGATTTATTGGACATGACGATTGAATCGTGCAGAACAATCATTCTATCCGCAAATCCTAACACATCTTCGCTATCGTGCGTAGCCACAATACAGGCTATGTTTTTTTCTTTCAAATAATTAAACACGCTTCTGCGCAACGATTGTTTCTGAAAGTTATCAATATGACTGAAGGGTTCGTCCAACAAAATGATTTCAGGCTGTTTTGCCAACGCTCTTGCTAAGGCCACACGTTGCCTTTGTCCGCCACTTAAGGTCTTCACTTTCGTTTTTGCGAAATCGGTTAATTCAACCACTTCCAAAAGTTCTGCCACACGTTCTTTTTTTTCTTCTGGAAAGAAATTGGACAGATGTTTGCCAATATTTTCTTCAACCGTAATGAATGGCATTAAATCGAATTCCTGTGCGACATATTTCATAAAATCATAGCCTACCACAAGATTGTATTTTGGGCCTAAAATCTCGGTGTCTTCCCAGAAAATATGGCCTTCGTTCAAATCATATTCGCCGTAAAGTAATTTTAGAAGCGTGGATTTTCCGGAGCCGCTTTCGCCAATAATAGAAACATGTTCGCCTCTATTTACCGAAAAGTTAATAGAGTTGAGTACGGGAGAATCTGTGTTTTTTGTAGTATAAGAAAAGGTAAGGTTATCGACTTTTAGCATGGTAATTTTATAATAAAATCCTGTCAGTTCCGATACTTCGGAACTGACAGGTCTGAAATCAATTCTGAATTATTTATCCTTTTATTTTTGCATTGGTTTTATTAGGAAGCACCTCATATCCCATATTGTAAAGCGTAAAACCGAAAATATCAGCATACTCTTCAATGGTTTTGCTTACAGGGGTTCCGGCACCATGGCCAGCATCGGTTTCAATCCTAATCAACGTTGGATTGTCGCCTGTTTGCTTGCGTTGTAATTCGGCCGCAAATTTAAAACTATGTGCAGGAACCACGCGGTCATCATGATCTCCCGTGGTGATCATTGTTGCGGGGTATGCCACACCTTCTTTAACGTTGTGAATCGGGGAGTAGCCTTTTAAATAATCAAACATTTCCTTGTCATCTTCAGATGTTCCATAATCATAAGCCCAACCAGCTCCTGAGGTAAAGGTGTGGTAACGTAACATATCCAATACGCCAACCGCTGGAAGTGCTACTTTCATTAAATCTGGGCGTTGGGTCATGGTGGCACCAACTAACAATCCGCCGTTTGATCCACCACGAATGGCTAGATAGTCTGAGGAGGTGTATTTGTTGTCAATTAAATATTCTGCGGCAGCGATGAAATCGTCAAACACATTTTGCTTTTCTTTTTTGGTACCGGCATCATGCCATTTTTTGCCATATTCTCCACCACCACGGATATTAGGAACGGCATAAATACCGCCTTGTTCCATCCAAACGGCATTGGCAATGTTAAATCCAGGAGTCATAGAAATATTAAATCCGCCGTAACTGTATAAAATGGTTGGGTTTTTACCATCAAGTTTGACACCTTTTTTATAAGAAATGATCATTGGTATTTTAGTACCGTCTTTTGAAGTGTAGAATATTTGCTTGCTTTCAAAATTGTCAGCATTGAAATCGATGGCTGGTTTTTTATAAACTTCAGAAACACCGCTTTCAGGATTCAAAGTATAGATAGTACCTGGAGTGATATAATTGGAGAAGGAATAATAGAGTGTTCTATCTTCTTTTTTCCCACCAAAACCACCTGCACTTCCAACACCTGGAAGTTTGATTTCTCTAATCAACTTGCCGTCATAATCATACTGCAATACTTTAGAAACGGCATCCACCATATATCTGGCAAAAATATAACCACCACCAGTGGAAACACTCAATACATTTTCTGTTTCAGGAATAAAATCCTTCCAGTTTTCTGGACTTGGATTTGAAGCATCAACAGTAACGATTTTTTGATTAGGCGCATTT
>JBARDR010000517.1:0-1590 GCA_049795335.1 Gelidibacter sp.
CATATAAGCATCGCGATCCACTACAAATTCATCCATGATCAAATCTCGCGTCGCACCTCTGGCTTCCATATCCTTAAGCTCCTTTTGAAGTACTTCTTGAAGTTGTTGATCGGACAAGCTTTCATAATCCATATGCTGACTGAAAACGCATAAAGGAAACAGAATTAACAGAACTATTTTAAGCATATGGAGATCGTGTTATTGCACTTGAAATAATACTGGCAGACTATAAGGCACTACTACTGCGTTACCTGTCTGTTTGCCAGGAGTCATTTTGGGCAAGGTTTTAACCACACGAATAGCTTCCTTTTCTAATCCAGGATGAGGGCCTCTTGCTGTAATATCTGAAATATGACCATCTTCTCCAATTTTGAAAATTATATTAAGGCGTTGTCTTCCAGTCAAACCTAATTCTTTGACTAAGTCGGTATTGAAGTTTTTATTGACGAATTCACTGATTTTCTTGGAAGTGCAGTTTTTACGCTCTTCATTTGAATCTAATACGTCACAAGAAGGGAATAAAGGTACTTCCTCAACAACGGCATATGGGACTTCAATATTTTCCTCTTCTACATTATCAGTTTCTTTCCTGTTCGTTGATGAAACATCGTCTGAAACCTGAAATAAAATCGGCAAACTGTAAGGAACCGTTACGGCTTCTCCTTTTTGTTTGCCTGGCGTAAAATCCGGCATGGATTTAATGACTCTAATCGCTTCTGCTTCCAATCCAGGGTGTGGTGCTCTGGACAGGACATCTTTTACTTTTCCATCTTTGCCAATTTTAAAAATAACATTGATGCGTTGTCTTCCAGTCAATCCTAGTTCGGTCGCCAAATTCGTATTGTAGTTTTTATTGACAAATTCCGCGACTTTCCGAGACGTACAATCTTTATCGGCGTCTTTAGATCCTGAGGACTCACAACCTTCAAATAATGGGACTTCATCTATAGTTGCGAATGGCACTTCAATATCCTGAGCTTCAGATGATGTTTTATTTATCTTAATATTATCGATGATCGTGGAATTATTTTTATCCATGTTCGTGTTAATTGTCGTTTTCCCATCGGTCATTAGCAATGCATGGAAAAAATCTTCATTTTTAATCATCTCCATTTTTTTGTCATATCGGTTCTGCTCATCTTTCGTTAAGTTTTTCATGTCTTTAACTGCCAACCTTAACACGCCATCCGTCGTACCACTTTCCCAGTCAGACACAGCTTGATCCGTTCTTTGATAAGCCAAATACTCCTCATAGGAATTATATTTATTGAGTACAATTTTCACCATCTCCTTTTCTTTGTCACCGTAGGCACGTTTCTTTTTTTGGAAGTCAACAAACGCTTCTGCTTGGTACTTCTCATAAGCTTTTAATTGCGCTACCTCATCCAGAGACATTATATATTTATCTTGTTGAGTGCGGTAGCCATAATCTTTGATTTCAGACTCCTTGCCGTTTTTTGCCAAATCTAAAATCTCCTCATAATATTTCTCCACCAACTCCTGAAAGGTCAGTTCCTGATTAAGAACTTGATTCTGGAAGATTGGAAAAGGATCTTTTACTTCACTCGCATAAGACGAGGTGTACATGAG
>JBARDR010000518.1:0-3674 GCA_049795335.1 Gelidibacter sp.
CGCTAGTGGCTTTGTCTTTTGACTTTCAACAAAATAAAGTTTTACAAAAAACACCAAACCGATGCCACACCACACTAAAACTCTCCACAGCTTGCCTGTTGTCATGTCCTTACCTTTTATGGTTGGCTTGAGCGGTTTTTGCCATTTCCAAGTGATGCTCAAACACTGGCACAACACTTTGCAACAAATCTTTTAACTCTGCATTTTGGGTTTGCGGGATCAAGACATTTTTAACGGTAGAGATCACTGCTTCGTGATAGCTTACTTCATTATCAATATAAGCTTCGTCAAACGCTTTCCCTTCTTTACTGTTTAAAGTCATTTTTGTTTTTTTGGCACCTTCCATCAAGCTTTTGGAAACGGCATTATCTTTGGGGGTAACCCCTAATTTTTTTGCCAATGTCACTGCTTGATTAATAACAGAGGTGTGGTCGTCAACCATGGTTTGTGCAAATTTTCGAATTTCCGCATCTTTTGATTTCTTTAGGGCGATTTTCCCATAATCCACATCAATCTGATTGGCGGTTACAGCTACCGATGCAATTTCGGGATCGGTAAGCGTGGGAGTGGTTTCATTCTGAGCCATGGTTGGCATTGAAAATAGAGCAGCTACGAATAGGAGCATCATTGAGGTAATTTTAAATGTTTTCATGTTGTTTTTTATTAATTAGTATTACTGAACTATTATGGTACAATAAAATCCAGATGATTTTTTAAACCTTGCTTATTTTACCGTAAGTATTCCCTTCATACCAGCTCCAAAGTGTCCAGGAAACGTACAGATGTACATGTATTTTCCAGGTTTTTTGGGAGCGTTAAAAGTTACTTCTACCGTTTTTCCGCCAGCAGCCATGCCTGTATGAGCAATAATCTGATCTTTCAGTTTTGGATCAATATAACCGTTGTCGGCATGTTTCATTCCTGCCTTGTCAAAAGCCTCTGCATCTGTGGATTCTTTCAACAACACAAAATTGTGTGACATCGCAGCAGCAGGAAATTTGCTCTCATTAGATAATTTGACGGTAATTTTTTGCCCAGGAGTGGCTTGGATACTTTCAACCGAAAACTTAAGTTGATCCATCCCCTTAATTGCAACGACTTTAGCAGTCTGTGCAAGCGCGTTTGCTCAAATAAATAAAAGGAAAATGGTCAGCAATGTGAATACGTTTTTTGAATAATTTTTCAACTTTTTCATGATTTAGTATTTTATAAATTGATTTCTGATCGACATCGATAATGACAAATACGTAAAAAGTTTTTTTTACTATTCTAAGCGCAAATTCCTTTTTCGACCAGAAGAAAAAGAGATTCCAGTCATCAGCACAGGATCGCTTTAGAATATTTGCGACGCGTCTATGCTATAATCTACCAGGAAAAGAAATGTCATGGTAAATTAATCTTGAATAAATCAATAGTAACTAAAGGGGCAAGTTTTTTTTCAAGTTACCAGATAAAACCAGTGCATGGTTTATTTGTCTTTAAAAAAGATGTAAATCCAATATAAAGATAATTAATAATTCTCAAATCGGAGGCTTTTATCGGAATTAAAAATAAGAATTACATGATATTTAACACAAGTGCAACCTAACAAAATAAGAACATACATCATTAGAATTCAATATATTAAAAACATAAAAGTATCGTCCATCAATAAACTCTCGCTGTATTACTTCGATTTTACCTACAATTCCATACCTGCTTTCCTTGCGCTGAACGTTGCGTCCCTTGCGGTTAATTCTAATAAACGCAAAGACGCAAGGGTTTTCGCAAAGATCGCAACGGCAATACAAACTTGAAAACCCTTTTCATCTACTTCATAAAAAGCACCATATCCCATTAAACGATGCATTCAATACTTAAGAATTCGTTATTCAGTATTCGATATTAAAAACCCTCTTATTCTTAAGATAACGATAAATAATTTCTAAGCGAAGGTTAAATTTCCCGCCTTCGCAAAAGCTTCGGCCAAGCAGACAACTTCAATTTCAAACTCCTTGCGTTCCTTGCGCTGAACTTTGCGCCCTTGCGGTTAAATCTATTAAACACAAAGACGCAAAGATTTTCGCAAAGGTCGCAACGGCAATAAAAACTTTAATACACTTTTAACCTACACTTCATAAAAAGCAATATTCCGTAATAAACGACGCATTCATTACTTCAACATTCAAACCTTCGATATTCGTTATTCCCTATTAAATTTCTTACAACACTTTTTCGTTAATAAGTTCCAATTCAATTATCTTTAGTGTTAAAAATTAAGAGATGCATATTATATCATGGAATGTCAATGGCATTCGCGCCGTTGTTCAGAAAGATTTTTTCGATACTATTGAAAAACTAAATCCCGATGTGCTTTGCCTTCAAGAAACCAAAGCGCAGGTTGATGAAACAGCAAAAGCTTTAATACCGTTAGAGGGCTATCACAAGTATTATAATTCCGCAGTACAAAAAGGATATTCCAGCACTGCAGTGTTGAGTAAAATCGAAACGTTTTCCTTCACTAACGATATGGGCATCGCCGATCACGACAATGAAGGAAGGGTACAATGTACCGAATTTGACGACTTTTTCCTGGTCAATGTCTATGTTCCAAATTCGGGTCAAAAACTGGAGCGATTGAGCTATCGTCAACAATGGGACGCTGATTTCTTGGCTTATCTCAAGAATCTTGAAAAAATCAAACCGGTTATTGCCTGTGGCGATTTTAACGTGGCACATCGTGCCATAGATCTTAAAAACGACAAAGCAAACTACAACAAAACAGCGGGCTATACTCAAATTGAAATAGACGGGATGGATAATTTTCTGAAAGATCAATTTGTCGATTCTTTTAGACTCTTACATCCTGACAAAGTTGCCTACACCTATTGGAGTTACCGTTTCAAGGCACGGGAGCGCAATACAGGCTGGAGAATTGATTACTTTTTGGTCAGTAAAGTTTTAGTAGATAAAATAAAAGCCGTTACTATTTATTCTGATGTTATGGGGTCGGACCATTGCCCAATTGGACTGGAGATTGATTTATAATCTAAACTTGACCATAATATTTAGACACGGATTTACACGGATCTAAAAACTTGAGGTCTTTTATCGCATAAAAAAAGTGAGGATATGGAGTCAAAAAGCTAATAACAATTACGAATGGCTTAAAAGTATAAAATAACCGAAATAGTATGAGCAGAAGACGTAAAAAAAATCAGACCGAAATTTCAGAAATCATATTTGAAAATTCAATCGTTAAGGACTTGAACAAAAACCTTTCTTTTTCGCTTCAAAGAAATTCGGGACTTCCAATTTCCATTTAAAAAAAAAGCCTCTTTAAAAAGAAAGCTTAATTTTTATCAGATGAATCCTACAATGCGTCATAGAAATCCTCATATTTCGCAATTCAGGATATTATTCCTGATCAAACTCTAAGATGTCCTTCGAGTTAAATCCAATATGGATGGTATCTGCAATATTTTTATCTTGGGTCATCACAGTCAACTGCTCGCCAGACTCCAGCTTTAATAATAATTGAACGGAATCTCCCAGTTCAATCTTTTTAATGACCTCAGCGGTTGTGATGTATTCACAGTCAAAATCCTCAGCAGTAGGATTCACTCTAATCTTTTCATTCCGAATTGCATGACAGCAGGTTTCCTTCAATGGGCACTTGAAAGCATTCTGTAAGT
>JBARDR010000519.1:0-3448 GCA_049795335.1 Gelidibacter sp.
AACCCCAAATTCAAGAAGCCTATAGCCAAAACAAAAAATGGGGCAGTATTGTCAAACCTAAAAACATCTTAGCGCGGATTAAGGGCAGCGATAATTCCAAAGCCTTGATGTTGCTCACGCATTATGACAGCAAATCACATGCATCTTATGGTGCCAGTGATGCTGGGTCTGGAGTGGTCACGATTCTGGAAGGTGTACGTGCTTTTTTAAGCCAAGGTAAAACCCCTAAAAACGATATTATCATTCTTTTTTCTGATGCTGAGGAATTAGGATTAAATGGCGCTGATATTTTCGTGAATCAACATCCATGGGCAAAAGATGTCGGACTCGTATTGAATTTTGAAGCCCGTGGCAGCGGCGGCCCAAGTTATATGCTGATTGAAACCAATGGTGGCAACCAAAACCTCATCAATGGCTTCAAAAAAGCAAATCCTGATTATCCTGTGGCCAATTCACTAGCCTATAGCATCTATAAAATGTTGCCTAACGATACGGATCTGACCTATTTTAGAGAAGATGGCGATATTGATGGTTTGAATTTCGCCTTTATTGATGACCATTTTGATTATCACACCGCTTTAGATACTTATGACCGTTTGGACAGAAATACCTTGGAGCATCAAGGTAGTTATTTGATGCCTTTATTGGCTTATTTTTCGGAAGCCGATCTCAACACTTTGAAGAGCGACAAGGATGCAGTGTATTTTAATGTGCCGCTTTTAAAAATGATCAGCTATCCAAACTCTTGGATATTTCCAATGCTCATTTTAGCGGTTCTCATATTTCTTGGCTTGGTATTATATGGCATCCATAAAAGAAGACTGGATTCTAAATTTATGGCTATAGGGTTCCTACCCGGGATTGGAGCCTTGCTCATCAACGGGGTCGTGGGCTTTTTTGGATGGAAATTATTATTGATTATCTATCCGCAATATGGAGAAATCCTTCAAGGTTTTCCATATAACGGACACCTATATATTTGGGCTTTTGCATTGTTTTCTACAGCCGTGTGCATGTGGCTTTATAACAAAGTCTATAAACCTGAAAACACGGCGAGTTTGGCCGTTCCGCCGCTGCTTTTATGGCTTATTATATGTGGCGTCATCGCATTTGCACTTAAAGGGGCCAGCTTTTTTATCATTCCGGTGTATTTTGGATTGATCAGTCTCTTTGTGTTGATACGCCAAAAACATCCGAATATCATTCTGATGACTTTATTGCTATTTCCTTTACTCCTGATCATGTCGCCATTTATCGTCATGTTTCCCGTTGGACTTGGGCTTAAAACCATCGTGGCTACCACGCTATTGGTTTCGATTATGTTTTCATTGTGCATCTCCGTTTTCGGATTTTCAAGATATAAGAACCGATGGGCTTACCTCCTATTTATTGCTGCATTCGGGTTTATGGTGGCCGCGCATCTGAAATCTGGTTTTACTGAAGAAGGTCCAAAACCAAACAGTTTAGTCTATCTCTATGATACCGATAAAGACACGGCAGTTTGGGCAACTTATGATCAGTTATTGGACGATTGGACCAAAACTTATCTTACTGATACTCCTGATGTTTTTGATACTTCGAACATCAACTTTGATAGCAAGTATGGCACGAAGTTATCCTACAGTAAAGAAACGGAGGTTAAAGCCTTAAAACCCTTTTATGTTGACAAACAAGAAGACACCATTATTGGCGATACGCGACACATCAAAGTATTTATTACACCACAACGCAACGTTAATACCTTAGAGTTTTATGCCGACGCTTTCAATAAGTTCTTATCCTTTAATATCAACGGATTGGAAATTGAAAAGAAAGAAGGAGAGGATTACGTTTTTAATGACCGCATAAAAAACAGATTGTTCAGTTATATGGTTACAGAGCACAAATTAATCGAACTGAATTTCACGGTTCCCGCAGCTCAAAAAACTACTTTTGATATCTTTGAGGTATCTTTTGACCTCCTTGGCAATGATTTGTTTAATGTCCCAGAACGTCCAAAGATGATGATTCCGAAACCATTTGTACTAAACGACGCTATCATCATAAAAAAAACTATCACTTTTGAATAATCGCATCAGTATTATCGGTTGTGGCTGGTTGGGGCTTCCACTGGCGACTGAATTGGTCAAAAACGGATATATCGTAAAAGGTTCAACCACTTCTCCAAGCAAAATAGAAGCACTCAAATTAGTTGGAATCATTCCGTTTGTGGTTTCTATTTCTGAAGAAGGCATCACAGGTCCTATTGAAGAGTGTTTAAAAAATTCTGAAGTGTTAATTATCAACATTCCTCCTGGATTACGAAAAAATCCAAAGGCGAATTTTATAAAACAGATGGATTTGCTATGCAAGCAGATTGAGCATTCTGATATTAAAAAAGTGCTTTATGTAAGTTCTACTTCTGTCTATGAAGAAACACTTGACATGCCTATCATCACCGAAAAAAACGCTCCGAACGGTCAATCCTATTCTGCAAAACAATTGATTGGCGCCGAACAGGTTTTTAAAAAAACTCCCAATTTTCAAACCACAATTTTAAGATTTGGAGGATTGATTGGCGGCGATCGTAATCCGGCAAGATACCTTTCCGGAAAAGAAAACTTACTAGATCCTAATGGTCCAGTCAATTTGATCCATCAAGAAGATTGTATTGGTATTATAAAAACCATCCTTCATAATGACCATTGGAACACCATATTTAATGCGGTGGCACCCCAGCATCCTTCACGGGAAAACTATTACACTTCGCTTTGCGAAACACAACAGTTGCCACTTCCCCATTTTGACCATACCACACCGAGCAAAGGGAAAATTATTTCGAGTGAAAAAGTGGAACGAGAGTTACATTATGTCTTTACCCACAAACCGTAACAATTAGCACACTTTTAAGAGTTTGTTTTATTTATTTTTATAGATTTGGCGCAATTAACTAAAATAACGGCCTGATTTAAAGGCAAGAATACACTAATTTAAAATGAAAAAATTTATACTCGTTGTTATCGTGATGAGCTCATTAAGCATCACTGCCCAGACAAAAACAGAACTTCAAAAACACTTTGAAAAATATTACCAACAAATGAAAAAGCAAGGTGACGTACAAGGCGTTATCAATGCCATGACCCATTTGGATGTACTTTCACCTACTCAGGCCAGAAAAGACACTTTGGCCTATATCTATGTTTCGGAAGGACGAAATATGGAGGCTTTAAACACCATCGGCATTGAAAAAAGCGGGACAGATTCTGATTTGAATACAGAAATCAAAGCCATTGCTCTCAACGCTTTGGGCGAGCGCCAACGCGCTTTGGAGTTTTATACTATCCTTTACAAAAAACAACCTAGTGCAACATTGGCGTATGAATTGGCCGATTTAATGTTACAGACTGGCGATTTAGCTGGGGCTCAAGAAAAAGTAGAATACGGTTTGGCTAATGTAACGGATGAAATG
>JBARDR010000520.1:0-7787 GCA_049795335.1 Gelidibacter sp.
TGGCAGCACCGATGATTCCTGGAACGTGATAGAGCAATTGTCTCAAAAGGACAGTAACGTAAAGGGCATTCGTTTTTTCAGGAATTTCGGCAAATCACAAGCACTTCACGCCGGATTTGAAAAAGCTCAAGGCGATGTGGTCATTACTATGGACGCCGATTTGCAAGACAATCCTGAAGAAATTCCTGAGCTTTATAATATGATTGTCAAAGATCATTATGATTTGGTTTCAGGTTGGAAGAAAAAACGCTATGACTCCGTAATTTCAAAGAACTTGCCTTCCAAACTATTCAATTGGGCAGCACGAAAAACCTCTGGTGTAACCCTGAATGATTTTAACTGTGGACTCAAAGCCTACAATCACAAAGTGGTCAAAAACATTGATGTCCATGGCGAAATGCACCGCTATATTCCGGTGTTGGCCAAAAATGCAGGCTTTTCTAATATTGGGGAAAAAATAGTCCTTCATCAAGCTCGAAAGTACGGAAGCACAAAATTCGGTATGGACCGCTTCGTCCATGGATTTCTCGATTTATTGACCATTTGGTTTATTTCGCGTTTTGGTAGACGACCAATGCATCTTTTTGGCGCCTTAGGTGTGATCATGTTCATGATCGGCTTTGGTTTTACACTCTATTTGGGCCTCGACAAACTCTTTTTTAATACCAGTGGCCGACTCATTACAGAACGTCCACAATTTTATATCGCTTTATCCACCATGATTATTGGGACCCAGTTTTTTATTGCTGGCTTTTTGGGCGAAATTATTTTACGCACCAAAGAGGACAAAAAACGATATCTCATTCATGAGGAATTGAACTTCTAATCCATCAAATTAATAGCCGTTAATCAATTAACATTTGCTTAATTGCCTATTTTTGTAATTATTAATCATAATCGCACCGCAATGATCTACATTGATCCAAAAATTTTAGAACGTATAAACGCTTGGTTAACACCAATTTTTGATAAAGAAACACAAAATGAAATTAAGGAGGGTATCGCCTTTCATCCTAAAGAAATACAAGAAGGATTTTATAAGGATTTAGAGTTTGGAACTGGTGGCATGCGCGGTGTTATGGGCGTTGGCACCAACCGCATCAACAAATACACGCTAGGTAGAAACACGCAAGGCCTGAGCAATTATTTGCACAAGCAATTCCCAAATGAAACCCCTAAAGTAGTAATTGCTTATGATTGTCGTCATAACAGTAAAACTTTAGCAAAAGTTGTAGCCGATGTGTTTTCAGCAAATGACATTCAGGTTTATTTATTTGAAGCTTTACGCACCACTCCTGAACTTTCCTTTTCTGTGAGACATTTAAATTGCCACTGCGGAATTGTTTTGACGGCATCACATAATCCTCCGGAATACAATGGCTATAAAGTGTATTGGCAGGACGGCGGACAATTGGTGCCACCACAAGATGCCGCAATTGTTGATGAAATTAACAGTCTGGATTATTCTGAAATAAAATTTGAGGCCAAAGATAACTACATCAAGATTATAGGCCAAGAAGTGGATGAGGCATTTATTAACGCTTCAGTAAAAAACGGAAATTTCACAAGTCAGCACGCAAAAGACGGTTTAAATGTGGTGTTTACCTCACTTCATGGTACGTCAATTACAACTGTTCCTGAAACGTTGCAACGGGCTGGTTATAACAATGTCCATCTTGTAAAAGAACAAGAAGTGCCAGATGGCGATTTCCCAACTGTAAAATCGCCTAATCCAGAAGAACCAGAAGCTTTAAAAATGGCTTTGGAATTAGCCGATAAAGTGAAGGCCGATATTGTGGTCGGAACAGATCCTGACTGCGACCGTTTGGGTGTTGCCGTTAGAGATTTGGACGGTAATTTAATTCTGCTCAATGGTAACCAAACCATGCTAGTCATGACCGATTTCCTCTTAAAACAATGGAAAAAGCAAGGTAAACTTGATGGTAACGAATTTGTAGGTTCTACTATCGTTTCAACACCTATGGTGGAAGTATTGGTAAAATCATATGATGTAGAATATAAAGAAGGCTTGACAGGATTTAAATGGATTGCCAAAATGATCAATGATTTCCCTGAGCTCGACTTTATTGGTGGTGGCGAAGAAAGCTTTGGTTTTATGGTCGGTGATTTTGTTCGTGATAAAGATGCGGTTACCTCTACCCTTTTAGCTTGCGAAATTGCTGCACAGGCAAAAGCCGATGGCAGTTCGTTTTATGAAACACTTTTGGATTTATACGCATCTCATGGTCTTTACAAAGAACACTTAGTCGCCATAACCAAAAAAGGGATGGAAGGCGCTCAAGAAATTAATCAAATGATGATCGACGCCAGAGAAAATCCGCTAAAAGAAATCAATGGTTCGAAAGTAACAAGAATCGAGGATTACGAACTTTCAATAGCAAAAAACTTTATCACTAATAAAGATGAAGTTATAGAAATTCCAAAATCTAATGTGCTTATTTATTACACAGCAGATGGCAGTAAAATAGCGTTGCGACCAAGCGGAACCGAACCTAAAATAAAATTTTACATGAGCGTTAATGCGCCGTTGTCATCAACAAAAGACTATCCAACAGTTGATGCACAACTGCAGCAAAAAATTGCCGCCATATTAAAAGACATGAAATTGAGTTAAATGGAGTATTTAAAAAAGTTCTACCGGTTTATTATTCCGTATAAAAAATATGCTTACCTCAACATTTTTTTCAACATCCTTTACGCGCTTTTTAGTACGCTTTCTTTTCTTGCTCTAATTCCCATTTTTAAGGTTATTTTCAGTGATCAACGTGTAGTGGTTGCTAAACCTAAATTTGAAGGCCTAGGAAGCATTAGAAGTTTTGTGGAAGATTCCCTTAACTTTTTTGTAGTGGATAAGATTGAGACTTACGGCGATTTTAAAGTCCTTATGCTAATGGTTTCCGTAATCATTAGCATCTTTTTACTTAAAAATCTCTTTAATTATTTGGGGATGTATTACATCACATTTTTAAGAAATGGCGTCCTAAAAGACATCAGAAATGTCATGTTCGATAAAATAGTGACTTTACCCCTTGCCTTTTATTCTGAAAAAACAAAGGGCGACACGATCTCTCGTGTGAGCAGTGACGTGGATGAAGTCAAAAACTCGTTCTTGGCGGTCTTGGAAATGATTGTCAGAGAACCTTTGACAATATTGTTTTCATTGATTGCGATGCTCATTCTAAGTGTCAAATTGACTTTGTTTGTTTTTATTTTCATTCCGATTTCAGGCTTTATCATCTCGAAAATTGGAAAATCGCTCAAAAAAGGTTCCTTAAAAGTCCAACAGGAGCAAGGTGTCTTTTTATCCATCCTTGAAGAAACGATGTCAGGCCTGCGAATCATCAAAGCTTTTGATGTTGAGAAAGTGTTTGCCAAGAAATTTGAAGATTCCAACGAGCGCTATTATAAACATTCCAATACCCTCTTGAATCGTCAGAATCTGGCGTCTCCTATGAGCGAAGTTTTAGGGATTGTCGTGATTGGAATCCTGCTGGTTTATGGTGGTTATTTGGTATTTATCGATAATTCCATGGATCCGAGTTTCTTTATAGGCTATATTTCATTGGCCTATAATATTCTTACACCTGCCAAGGCTATCGCCAAAGCAAGTTATGGGGTTAAAAAGGGAAATGGTGCTGCCGAACGTATTTTGGAGTTTTTGGATTCTGAAAACACAATTAAGGAAATCGAAAAACCGGTACTAAAAGACACTTTTGAATCGAATATTTCTGTAAACAATATCTCTTTTAAATATGAGAATGACTTGGTGCTCAAAAATTTCAATCTGAATGTTCCTAAAGGCAAAACTGTTGCACTGGTGGGGCAATCTGGAAGTGGAAAAAGTACCATCGCCAATCTCATAACCCGATTTTATGATGTTAATGAAGGCATTATCACAATTGATGGGGTGGATATCAAAAATTTATCAATATCATCTTTAAGAGGAATGCTTGGCGTCGTATCTCAGGATTCCATTCTGTTTAATGACACTATTAGCAATAATCTTAAAATCGGGAAGCAAAATGCCACCGATGAAGAAGTGATTGAAGCCTTAAAAATTGCCAACGCTTGGGAATTTGTAAAAGACCTTCCAAATGGCATTGACTCCAACATTGGCGACTCTGGAAATAAATTATCCGGCGGTCAGAAGCAACGTTTGAGCATTGCCAGAGCCGTTCTGAAAAACCCTCCGATCATGATTCTTGATGAAGCCACCTCGGCTTTAGATACAGAAAGTGAGCGTTTGGTCCAATCTGCTCTCGAAAATATGATGCGCAACAGAACCTCTATTGTCATTGCACATCGATTGTCAACCATTCAAAATGCGGATGAAATCGTGGTCATGCAAAAAGGAGAAATTGTTGAACAAGGCAAACACAATGAACTCATCGAAAAAAATGGAGTATATAAAATGCTTGTGGATATGCAGAGTTTCGAATAAAATTACCATAAAATAAAAAAAAGGATGCCACTACCAATGCGCATCCTTTTCTTTTTACCGCCAATGCTTAGGACACATCGACTATCATAGTAGGTTAGGTTGATGCAAACATATTACATTTTATAATACCAAACAAGAAAAAAACGTAATTCATCGACGATAAATGCGCTTAAACGATGATTAGCGTCGCATTCCGTTGATTATCAATAAAATAATTCTAACTTCTAATTCTTAATTATTGCATTAAACTTTTTATATCTTCAGCAGTCTTATTAAAAAACACTTTTGTGCATCACGACGACGACCTCATTTTAAGATTAACATCCGAGAAAACAAAAGAAGCCGCTTTTAGGGAATTGCTTAAGCTCTACAAAGAACGGCTGTATTGGCATATTCGAAAAATTGTTATTTCTCATGATGACACTGATGATGTATTGCAGAATACCTTCATCAAAATCTATAATAATATTCATAAATTTAAAGGAGAAAGCAAACTGTATTCATGGATGTATCGTATTGCAACCAATGAAGCCCTCACACACCTCAAAAAAAATGCCCAACTAAAAAGTATCAGTAGCGAAGAATTACAACAACAAACCATCGATAATCTTCAAGCCGATGTTTATTTTGAAGGCGATGAGATTCAGTTAAAATTACAAAAAGCGATAGCTACTTTACCCGAAAAACAGAAGTTGGTGTTCAATATGCGTTATTTTGACGATATCAAATATTCAGAAATGTCGGAGATTTTGGAAACTAGTGAAGGGGCACTAAAAGCCTCCTATCATATTGCAGTAAAAAAAATTGAGGAGTTTCTGACCTCTCATTAAACCTTTCGAGAAATATTAAGTCCTAGTAATAGCATGAAAAAAAGTCACTTACATAATATTAAGGAATCAGGGTTCAAAACTCCTGATGAATATTTTGATGCCTTTGACCAACGCTTGTTTAAGAAAATGGAAGCTCAAAAGGAGTTGGCGCCCATTTCAAATTCTGGCTACAAAGTTCCAGACAATTATTTTGAGAATTTTGATGACAAATTACAAAAACGTCTAAAAAACGCTACCTCTCCAAAAGTCATAAAAATGAGATCTTGGCGAAATGCAGCTTATATTTCAGGCATTGCTGCCTCATTAGTATTGCTGTTGACGGTTTTTACAAAATCTCAGAATGACGTCTCAATAAACCAAATTGAAACAGCTTCCATTGAAGAGTATCTGAATGGCCAAAACTTGAACATTTATGATATCGCCTCTTTTTTAAATGACGAGGATTTAGTATTGGATAATTTCGTTACGAACACGTTTACAGAAGAATCCTTGGAAAACTATCTGCTTGATAATGCCTCTATTGAAGATTTAATAATTAGAAAATGAAAAAAATAGCACTTATTTTATTTGTGAGCTTAATGTCTTGGTCGTCATTTTCACAAAAATCGGATAAACGAGAAAAAATTAAGGCACTTAAAGTAGCCTTTATCTCAGAACGGTTGGCCTTGACTGAAGCGGAAGCCCAAAAATTCTGGCCGATCTATAATGCCTATGAAAGTAAAAAAGATGCGCAACGAAGAACGGGCTATACGAAGCAGCAACAAATTTCAGAAGATATGAGCGAAGCCAATGCTAAGGCCATATTAAATGATTTAATCACTTTAGAAAAAGAGCGCCAAAACACGCGAATCGAATATATAGAAAGTCTATTGAAAGTGATGCCTGCACAGAAAATCATTAAGCTGAGAATCGCTGAAGATGAGTTTAATGTAAAAATGCTTGAAGAATACAAAAAACGTCATAATGAAGTCAAGAAGAAAAATTAAGAACAGTTCCTAATAATAAAAAATCCCAAATTCCAATGTCGTATTGGAATTTGGGATTTTTTTATTGGATTTTTGATTGATTATTGGAATTCCAATTTTGCTATCCTTCCCTGCCCTGCTGCATAAGCCACACTATCATTTAAAAACCGAATGGTATGAAATCCTTCGTCGCTTAAATGCTTCCAGGTGTTACCCGAATCAGAAGAATAGTCAATTCCTTTTTCCCCAACAGCCACCAATTCCTTTCCGTGGCTGTTTGGAACATACTGCACACAACTTCTATACCCCGGCTCTTCATCATCTGCTACCAACTGCCAAGTCTTGCCGCCATCTGAAGTTCTCATCTTATTAGCGTTCGTTTCGTCAGGTTTCGTGTAATCGCCCCCGATTGCAAATCCGTTGTTTTCATCATAAAAGTCAATGGAATAAATGCCTGTTGTTGCTTTACCATGAATCATTGGCGTGTCAAAAACTTGCCACGACTTGCCTTTATCATCAGAAAATAAAATCCGACTTGTCATGCCTCCAGTCGCTACCCAAGCCTTATTTCCAACAATGGCAATATTGGAATTACTCGCAGCAAATGCAGCCTCTCCTTCCTTAATTTTTGGTAGGAGATCACAAGGCAACTTATGCCATGTGTGCCCACCATCCCTTGTAATGATAATACTCAAACACCCCTGTGTTGGATCGCCAATAGCTATACCTTCTTGGGAATTCCAAAAACGCATGGCGTCATAAAACACTTTATCGTTTTCTTCTTTATAAACCACTTCCATGGCACCGTTTTCTCCTGTCTTAAATAATAAGGCAGGGTTCTCAACACTTATCATAAAAAAGTCATTGATAGTTCGTGCTACCGCTCTAAACTGCAAATTCAAAGTGTCGTAATCTTGCTGCGCTGTGATCCACTGCTCCGTTTGTGGATTGTATAATCCGAAGACGCCGTCATTGGCTGCAAACGCAATACTTTTATCGGAGGCCACATCAATCGCTCTGATGCTTAATGCGCTATCTGTGTAAATCTCTTCAATCGCCACGGTGGCGATTTT
Organism: Gelidibacter sp.; assembly: GCA_049795335.1. Taxonomy (GTDB): domain Bacteria; phylum Bacteroidota; class Bacteroidia; order Flavobacteriales; family Flavobacteriaceae; genus Gelidibacter. The sequence goes on from JBARDR010000520.1 coordinate 7,331, forward strand.
ATTTTTAGCATTTTCTTCTTTATGTTTACAGGACACCATCGCTGCAATCAAAAATAAAGGGATCAAAATTCTCATCTTCATATTTTTTTTGGGGAAAGATACTTTATTTACCTTTAAAAAAAACAAAATTGTCTCGCATTCGTGGCATTTTAACGTAGCTTTGCAGTCGCGATTTTTACAATAAAACTTGCAGTCGAACAACTTAACGACAAACAACAAAAAAACTTAAAAAATGAGATTACACAGAAATCTATGTTTTGCAGTTATTGATGGATTAATGCTCATTTTTAATGAAGATCAATATGCCGACAAAGTCATTCAACAGTTATTAAAACGCGACAAACGTTGGGGCGCGCGAGATCGTGCCTTTGTTGCCGAAACCACATACGATATTGTAAGATGGAAGCGTCTTTATGCTGAAATCGCTGAAGTTAAAGAACCTTTTACCAGAGATAAT
>JBARDR010000521.1:0-3533 GCA_049795335.1 Gelidibacter sp.
AGCTTAGACCATTTAAAATATCTAACGGTCGATAATCCGGAACAACAAAAAAATCTAGACGAATTAGAAATCAAAATACACGAAAGTCTCGATATTTTCGAAAAAACGCTTCAGCTCGCGGTTACCAACAAGCTGGAATCGCCAGAATTTATTTCGGGTTTCAATGAAGGAAGACGCACCATGAATAGCGTGCGCTTTAAAATCATTCAAATGACCACTCATGAAAATAACCTGCTTGGCATTAGAAAGGAAAGAAATTCAAAAACACTGTCTAACGCTCCCATGATCGTTTACTATGTTTTGATTTTATCGCTAGTCATTTTACTGTTGATATACATCCAAATCAGTAAAAATCTCAAAAGCTTAAAACAAAAGAATGAACTATTAGAAACTTTCAAGGAATCCACTACACAATCTGAAATTATCAGCAAACTCGGCAATTGGATCTGGCATATAGAAAATGACACGTTTGAGTTTTCCGACAATCTCTACCGATTGCTTGGAGAGGAGCCACAGTCGTTCGACCCAACCATGGAAAACTTTATGGCTTTCGTTCATCCGGAAGATTTGGATAAATTCTCAGAACAAGTCACTAAAATGATGGAAAATGAAGATTTGCCTTTCGCGCATTACAAAATTCTTCAAAAAGATGGCAGCGTCAAACATTTCAAATCCTATGGAAAAGTTTTAATCGATTCAGAAGGCTACAGAAAACTGTTGGGAACAACGGCCGACATTACCGACGAAATCGAGAATTACCGATTAATTGAAGAAAGAAACCTCGAATTAGAACGCAACAATAAAGAACTGGCATCATTCAACTATGTTGCCAGCCACGATTTGCAAGAGCCCTTGCGAAAAATCCAAACCTTTATATCCCGCTTGGAAGATAAAGAACAGGAGCAGTTATCCGACAACGGCAAACTTTATATTCAGCGCATCAAATCCTCATCCGCAAGAATGCGATCCTTAATAGATGATTTATTACAGTTTTCAAGAACCAATAAATCAGAGGAAGTTTTCGAGGAATCAAACGTTAACATCTTATTGGAAACCGCTAAGCACGATCTGGCAGAAATCATCTCCGATAAAAGAGCACGAATTTCATCGGACAGAATGCCTTCCATGAAAGTGATCCCATTTCAAATCAAACAACTTTTTTTAAATCTTATCAGCAACTCCTTAAAGTATAGTCGTGAAAATATCGCGCCAGTCATTACAATCACTTATTCTCAAACCAAGGCCATCGACTTACCTAAAGTGAAATACTCAAAATACGGCCTCTACCATACCATTACCATAAAAGACAATGGGATTGGCTTTGACCAAGAATATGTTGACAAGATTTTCATTCTATTTAATCGACTGCATAACAAAACCGAATACTCCGGTACAGGTATCGGCCTCTCCATCTGTAAAAAAATTGTCGAGAATCACAACGGTTACATTACCGCCGAAGGAAAGGTAGATGAAGGTTCCACATTTACTTTTTACCTCCCAATTACCTAATACCTTTAAAATAACTTTTTCATCAACACCCTTTATACCACAGAAAGGGTGTTTTTTTTTGCCGTTTATGGAAATTCTATAATCAATTCCGAAAATGCTGTAAGAAAAAATAAAAGAAGCCTGCGCATCTTTGTAATGTAGATAGTAAGCCAACAGAAATGATTTAGTATTTCATATGAAAACCTTGTTTTACACAATATCAGTTTTAGTCGTGATTGTATGGGCCCTAAGTTTCTTTGTATATGGTTTGAATGAATCCATACATTTTTTACTGTTAACGTCAGTTCTTTTAGGAGTGGCGGGACTTTTTGAGAAACACTAACCTAACAAATTACAACCTTGGTAACTTTTACAACCAAAATTAAAGAGTAACGATAAATATATAAGCCATGAAAACCAACCACACTTCCGACCTAAAGCAATATGCCAGAGTAGCACGAGTTTTTCCAAAAACGAATGGCAATAGTACAAATGCCAGAATTAGAGTATTAGCCACAAACAACGGCAAAATATAAAATCAAGAAACCAATCATTAACCAATAAAATAACGAGCCATGATAACAATTGCATCTAAAGTTAACGATCTGTATTCCTTTTTCGATACACTAAAAACTGAAATTGGTGGTACGTTAGCCAAAAACACGACCGAGTACCAACTTAATATTGATAATGATATCGCAAAAGGTAGCATCCGCTCCATTGCTCTTGAAGATGGACTTTCCGTTTTGGAGTTTGATATCATTGCCCATGAAAACATCAAAATGACTATTGCCACGCGCCTTGCCACACATGTCAATTTCATTTACTGTTCCAAAGGAAAATTATCGCAATCTTTCCACGAACAAAGCACCACCAATACGATTGACGCATTTCAAACCAGCATTGTCGCGAACATTATATCAGAACAAAACATCATTTTTTTAGAAAAGAATGTAGAAACCGTAGCGACATTAATTTCTGTGAACACGGCTTATGATAGCACTTCACAATGGAGCACAAAGTTAAAAGAGGCGTTCATTTCAGATAAGAAAGATGACTATCTATATATCGGCTCCTACAACCTCAAAATAGCCGAAAGCATCAAACAGCTGCAATCCATCAAACAAGAAGGTTTGGTGAGGGAATTGTTGACCAAAGGCATTGTAAATGTTGTCTTGGCGCTGGAAATTGAGCACCATAATAATGATATCGAGAATTTGGAGATGGAACCGACCTCTTTAACTAAAATGGAAATCAGTTTAATTGCAAAACTCACGGAATATATCAATGAGTTTCCAGATTTAGATCATAAAGTTGAAAACCTGAGCGATCGCGTTGGATTGTCTGCAGCCAAATTACAGGAAGGTTTTAAATTTCAGCACGGCTTGACTGTTTGTGAGTACATCCGTTCTGTACGATTGACCAAATCAGAAGAATTGATCATCAATACCGACTTAAACATTTCAGAAATTGTGTACAGCGTTGGTTTTACCAGCCGAAGCTACTTCTCTAAAATCTTTAAGGAACGTTACGACTGCACGCCCAGCGATTACAAAAAAAATAAGTTAGCTGTTTCAGCATAATATATATAGCACGTACTTCAAGGGATTAAAGTACCAATTTGAAAAAAGCTCTGATGAAAATTAGGGCTTTTTTCTTTTTTATAAATAGTTTAAAACTTTTCTTTCTGATCCGTTCCCAACAGGATTTATCCAATGTCCAAGAAGTTTGTCGGATGCAATGATAGGTATCATGTCATCAGAGGTGTCACATTCAACGTATGTCAAACCTAGCTTCACTTACATTATCTGTTTCAATCGTCACAGGAAAAATCCCAATTTCATTAAAAACGTTTGCATAGAACATACCATCTTCCTTAATAAAAAGACTATAGTTTCCCGTTTCAAGTTCAATTTGAAAGAAACCATCGTTATCAGATGCAACTACAGTTACCAGTTTTGTGCTTATTCCCGTATAAAAAGAGGTGTAGTCAATTTGTTCAGCTTCACTACGTGTGGTCAATTCGTAGACGTATACTTCTCGCT
>JBARDR010000522.1:0-4566 GCA_049795335.1 Gelidibacter sp.
ATTGAATGATTTGTTGTAGCTTAAAATGTTTTGGATGTTCCAACGCATCAAGTCATTGTGGTTGTTTGTTAGAAGTCCATTCACACTGTTACCATCGCCATGTAGAGGGTTTCTGTACTGGAAACCTTTGGTTAACGGATTATCCGCACTGGCTTGGAATCTGTAATTTAATCCCTCGAATAAGTCCATAGAAGCAAACGTATTTACAATGGTTCTATTCACTCTTGATTGGATTTTATTTTTCGCTAGTACATAAGCAATATTTGGGATGTTATCTCCTACTGGAGCCAAGTTGTCCCAAGGGCCAACATTTCGTCCGTCAGCAGAGAAGTTGTAACCGGATGGATTGCTAGGATCAAAAATTGGTGTATTTGGGAGTTGTCTGATGGCGTTAAAGATGTTGCCTGATAACGAGTTCAAACCTGTATTTAAACCAGTATATGATGTTCTTGTAACAGCAATGCTACCACCAATGGTTAGCCATTTATTAACTTTGTGTTCTAAGTTTGACCTTAAGTTATAGCGGGTCATGCTATTAGCCACTGCAACACCTTGTTGGTCCGTATAGCCCATAGAGAAAAAGTATTTCGTACTTTCTGAACCGCCGTTAAATGAAAGGTTATGGTCTGTTTGAAAGGCGCTATTATTTAAAACAGCTTTTTGCCAATCTGTATTATATGTACTACCTACAGCCCAAGGAGCTTGACCTGCATTGGTGCGTTTTTCGTTTGCAATAACTAAAAAGTCAGGAGTTTCTAAAAGATCAAAAAGTTTGACAGCAGACGCAAAACCGGTCACGTTGCTATAACTTACTTTCATTGTACCTGCTTTTCCTTTTTTAGTAGTGATTAAAATCACCCCATTGGCTGCCCTTGAACCATAAATTGCAGTGGCTGCGCCATCCTTCAAAATTTCGAAAGATTCAATGTCGTTTGGATTGATGTCTGCTAGACCGTTGGTCGCTGTAGAACCTCCAATATCGCCTGAATAAATAGGCATTCCGTCAACAACAACTAATGGCGCGCTACCAGAACCAATAGAGGCTACACCTCTAATTCTTACTCTTGGCGCTTCACCAATAATTCCGTTGTTAGAAGTGATTTGAACACCCGCAGCTCTACCTGCAAGTTGAGCTTCAAAACTTGGTGTAACCAAGCCTTGCATATCCGATGCAGAGATACTGGAGATGGCTCCCGTTACTTCTGATTTTCTTTGGACACCGTAACCTACTACGACGATTTCGTCAAGAACAGAAGCGTCTTCCGCCATCTTGACATTCAGGGTGTTTGAGGCACCCACGTTTACTTCTTGGGCTTTTAAACCTACATAAGAGAATGATAAAACATCACCCGCTTTAGCGCTTATGGAATACTTACCGTCAAAATCGGTTTGTGTTCCATTGGTTGTCCCTTTGACTAAAATGTTTACTCCAGCCAGAGGTATCCCCGATTCATCAGAAACAGTCCCTGATATAGATTTTTGTTGCGCAAATGTTATTTGTGCAACGAACACTATACAAAGTGTTAGAATTAGACTAATTTTTGTTTTCATTTATAAAATGGTTAGAATTATGTCGACAAAGAAACGATTATTTGAATATAAAACAAATCTAGGTGTTAAAATTTATATAAATTGTCATAGAAAATGTTAAAAATAAGTAAAACACTTAACTCTTTCATTGTCAGAAAGGTGCTTAGAAGCTTATTAGTCAGTGTGTTGTGTTTTGTTTTGGTTGAATGTTAATTCTTAATTTTAAATTAATTTTTGGACGGTTGATTGTTAATGGATTAGGGCGCATGAATGGGTGTTTCTTGAATTCTTGCTTTAAAAAACTCTTAAGTGAGATTTTAAATTAATGATAAAGTTCGTAGCCTGATCAAGTGAAATTGACGGTTGCTGAGCGATTGAAAAATCCGCTGGGTCGGGTAGGTTATTACAGAATTTCTTAACGGGTAGTTATGGAAGAGAAATCCTTTTATTGACTTGATAAGGTTGATGGGGGTATTGACATGGATGTATAAATCAAGAAAGCCACTAATTAAAGTGGCTTTTTTGATTTATTTAATAAGAAAGGTTCTAATTAACCGCAGCTTTAATTCGGCTCATGGCTTCAATGATCTGTGCTTGTGAAGCTGCATAAGATATACGAATACAATCTGGATTTCCAAAAGCACCGCCATCAACCGTAGCAACAAGCGCTTCCTCCAATAAAAATAATGATAAATCAGAAGCGTCATTAATCGTCTTTCCTCTTAGAGTTTTGCCGAAATAATAGGACACGTTTGGAAAAACGTAAAAGGCTCCCTCTGGTATATTGGTTTTAAATCCTTCGATATCTTGAAGGAGATTAAGTACCAAATCACGACGAATTTTAAATTCGTCAATCATGAACTGTACTCTTGAAGGTGGTTCGTTCAAAGCGGTAATCGTAGCGCGTTGTGCTATAGAATTGGCACCACTGGTTATTTGACCCTGCATTTTATTGCAAGCACGAGCAATTTTTTCAGGACCTCCCATATAACCAATACGCCATCCCGTCATTGCGAAGGCTTTTGAAACGCCATTCACAGTAACTGTACGATCATGCATATCTTCAAATTGTGCCATGCTCGCATGATTACCCGTAAAATTAATGTGCTCATAAATTTCATCAGAGACCACAATAATATTAGGATGCTTTTGTAACACATCCGCCAAGGCGCGAAGTTCTTCTTTGCTATATACTGAACCACTAGGGTTGCATGGAGAACTGTACCAAAGCATTTTCGTCTTAGGCGTTATCGCAGCTTCCAATTGCTGAGGTGTCATTTTAAAATCGGTAGCAATAGTGGTAGGGACTTCAACAGGTGTACCGTCATTTAACTTGACCAAATCAGCATAACTCACCCAATATGGGCAAGGTAAAATGACCTCGTCACCTTTATTGATCAATACTGCAGCAAGATTGGCAAGCGATTGTTTCGCGCCCGTAGAAACTACGATTTGATTACGATTATAGGTTAAACCATTATCGCGCTTAAATTTTGTGATGATGGCATCTTTTAGTTCTACATAACCATCAACTGGTGTATAAGCACTGTAGTTGTCGTTGATCGCCTCAATGGCAGCATCTTTTATATAATCTGGGGTATTGAAATCTGGTTCACCTAGGCTTAGCCCGATGATGTCTTTTCCTTCGGCCCTTAATTCTCTGGCTTTTTCTGCCATGGCTAATGTGGCAGAGGTAGACATGTTTAAAATTCTATCTGAAAGTAAGTTCATTTGAAAAAATAATTAGGCTTGTAGTGCTGGTTTTGATCCCATTTCTTTTAAATATCTGAAATGTGCTGCAATTGCTTTACGCGTTGTTGCATATTCTTTATAGGGAAGGTTGAATTCCAGAGCAGTTTCCTTCACTATTTTAGAGATTTTAGAATAGTGAACATGACTGATATGAGGGAAAATATGATGCTCTACTTGATGATTTAGTCCGCCGGTAAACCAGTTGACAATTTTGTTGTTGGTTCCGAAATTGACGGTAGTATTTAATTGATGGATGGCCCAGGTGTTTTTCATTGTACCATTTTCTGCTGGTAATGGCATTTCAGCTTCTTCCATAACATGTGCCAATTGAAATACGACACTTAGGATTAGGCCAGCTACATAATGCATGATAAAAAAGCCGATTAGTATTTTCCACCAAGCGATATCTGTCAATACTAATGGTAAAACAATCCAAATAGAAACATAGATGATTTTTGAAATCACCAATTTGCTCCATTCTGTTCTAGGATTTGGGAATTTACCGTAAGATAATTTACGTCTTAAATAACGTTTCATTTGAAGATAATCGGTTGTAATAGCCCAGTTTATAGTCAACAGACCATAAAGAAATACAGAATAATAGTGTTGAAAACGGTGGTGTTTATGCCATTTCGCATGTCTTGAAAATCGTAAAATCCGTCCAGCCTCTAAGTCTTCATCATGTCCGTGGATATTGGTATATGTATGGTGAAGCACATTATGCTGCACTTTCCAGTTATAAACGTTTCCAGCTAAGATATAAATACTACTTCCCATTAAGCGATTGATCCAATCCTTGTCTGAAAAAGCGCCATGGTTGCCATCATGCATTACATTCATGCCAACTCCAGCCATTCCAACGCCCATGACAACAGTTAATAATAACATGGCCCAAGTGGGTAAATCAAGAGTAAGAATTAAAAAATAAGGAGTCAAAAACAAAGAAAACATAACTACGGTTTTAACCCATATTTTCCAGTTTCCTGTTCTTCTTAGGTTGTTTTCTTTGAAATAATCATTTACACGTTTATTGAGGGTTCTGAAAAATTTTGCAGAATCATTTCTTGAGAAGGACAGAGTTTGCTGTGTCATTGCTTTATATTTAATCTGATAATGACAATAATTAAGCCATTATTTACAGATGCGCAAAGATAATCAATAAATGTTTCGGTGCTGATAAGAATAAGCTAAAAATATCCATGTAAAAATGCTTATTTTTGCTGAAAATTTACAGAAAATGCAACTTATTAGAAATTACTTTCCTGATTTATCTGAACTTCAATT
>JBARDR010000523.1:0-6433 GCA_049795335.1 Gelidibacter sp.
CCGCTATATGGATGCCAAACCAGCAACTGAAGATAATGCCATCAAGGCAAAAGGCTATTTTGTGAATGATTTAGTACTTGCTTTTGGTAAAACCAATTGGGAAGTAAACCTACAAGTTCAAAATCTTTTTGATACCAAATGGAATGAAGCTCAGTTTGAAACTGAAACCAGACTTAGAAATGAGCCAAGTGCCATTTCTGAATTGTGCTACACGCCAGGGACACCTTTCGCAGTAAAAGCAGGAGTAAGTTATAAATTCTAAATTATAGAACTCATGAAAAATTTATTTTTTCAAAATAAAAAAATACTGTTTGCGGTCATTTTTATGACCTCTTTTTTTAATTCATACGCACAATTAAGTCCGCCAGGATTGGGAAAAGCAAAAGCGGCCTCTTGGTTTGCGTTTGGGATCAAGCAGTCCTTGGATTCGCTTGAACACAAAGTATCCACCACCTATGTGGGATTGGGCTATAAAAGTGATCCTGATAATAGCGACCCATTTACAAATATGGCTATTTTGGTGTTGAATCAGGAAATCTCCAACCGTTTTCATGAAAATTGGGAATATTCATATGGGCTGAGTTATAGACGTTCCAATCTCTACGATTCGTCTGCGCCTTTCGAGGAATTAAACCCAGGAATTGAACAGGAGTTTCGGGTTTATGGACGATTTTCCTATATCACGGGGACGGATCGCATCACATGGAAAAACACAATTAGACAGGAGTTTCGGAAATTTTTTAACCCCGATTTCAGTAAAACGGATGAGAATTTTCAGTTGCGCACCCGTTTAAAAACCCAGATAAATTTTGATCTCGGCACTCAAAAAATCCATCATATCATTGGCTATGCCGAAGCCTTGTTTGCCATCAGTAACGAGAATTTTCCAAAAAGGAACTATTCAAATTTCAATTATAAAGAAGCACGCTTGGGACTTTACTATTCCATTACGCCAAAGGATATACCCTTTACGTTTGATTTGGGATACATGCACAATATCATCGGAAATTCGGATGTGGTTGACGTCAACTACTTAGCGATTGATGTGGTTTGGAAAAATCCTTTCGGCAAAAAGTAAAACAATAAAAAATCAGTCTGCGCAGATTTAGACGAGCCGTATTCTGAAGTTAATCGATAGCGACTTTATAAATGTTGTCTTGTCATTATTTATGAAGTGTCTTATAACGAAAATGCTAAATATTTTATGAGAAATTTTAGCACAAAACGAATACCATCAATAATAACCCTTAAAAAAAAATTAAAATGAGTGAGATTAAAAAAAATTCCAGAAACACAGAAAATGCACCAAAAAATAGTGGAGCATCACAATCTGTAGCATTTTCGCATTACAATAATATATCAGCGCAATTACCTGTCGATGCTAAGACCGGTAAAATTGTAGGTAATGCCATCAAAGATCAGGCGAAGCAATGTTTAATAAACATTAAAGCGATTGTTGAAAGTGTCGACCATGTTATGGACGATGTGGTTAAAATGACTGTTTTCCTTAAGGATATTTCAGATGTTGAAGCCGTAGATGCCGTTTATAAAACTTTTTTCAAAGAAGAGCTTCCAACCCGTACGATTGTTGCAGTTGCAGCTTTACCTATGGATGGTGCATTGGTGCAAATTGATGCCCTGATCTCAAATGGGGAAGGTACATCGCCACAAAAACCTTTGGCTCTTGTGAAAATATCAAGAAACACAGAAAATGCGCCAAAAAATACAATGGCATCTCAAACGGTAGCATTTTCTCATTACAACAATTTGTCAGCGCAATTACCTATCGATCCTAAATCGGGTAAAATCGTAGCTGGTGGGGTTAAGAAGCAAACGGAGCAGTGCTTAAATAATATCAAGGCAATTTTAGAAAGTATTGACCACGTTTTAAACGATGTTGTAAAAACGACTATTTACCTTAAAAATGCCTCAGATAATGACGTTGTAAATGATGTTTTATCAAAATACTTCCCAAGTTATGTTCCTGCACGAACTGTTGTGAATGCTTCAGCGTTACCTATGGACGCCTTGGTACAAATCGATACTTCGGTCTCACATGGCGACGGAACACCACCACAACTTCCTGAAGACACCCGCTTTCTAGTTATAGAAGCAAACAGTACTGAAAATGCACCAAAAACTTCGTATGCACAAACTGTAGCGTATTCACATTACAATCATATTTCAGGTCAATTACCTTTAGATCCCAAAACAAATAACGTAGTTGCTGGTGGTGTCAAAGAGCAGGTCAAACAGTGTTTAGAGAACGTTAAGGCTATTTTGGAAAGTATTGACCACAAGATGGACGATGTTGTAAAAATAAATATCCAGCTTAAAAATATTGAGGATAACATTGTGATAAACGATGTCTATACAGCATTTTTTAAAAGCGAATTGCCGGCAATAACAACAATTGGCGTTGCAACAATTCCTATGGATGCGTTGGTGCAACTTGATGCCGTAGTGGCAAACGCGGAAGGTACACCTGCATAGTCACGAGATTGTTTTTATTTTTTACTTTAAAAACGGTATCTCAAAAAAGTATAGTTTGAAAATAGCTTGAGTTCAGCTCAGGCTATTTTTATAATTTTTTGATAGTAAGAAAAAACATAATTGGAAGGATGAGTTTTCTAAAAAGTATAATCTATTTATATTGAATGATTTGTGTTTAGGTACTCTGAGTTTGAATCCTAAAGTATTGTGATATCATTTTTGAAAATCTCTTTGGAAATGATTAAAATAACAGAAAAATCGGATTAAGATGATTTAGACGAGCGGTATGCGGTCGGTGTCAATCCAGTAATTTTTTTGAACAATCGAGAGAAATAGGAGGGCGACTGATAGTTGAGTTCAAAAGCAATTTGTGCAATTTCTAAGGAATTATCCTGCAGAAGAATTTGGCTGTGAAGAATACTTATTTCATTGATCCATTGTTTAGGCGGTTTTCCCGTGGTTTCCTTCACACATTTATTGAGATAATTATCAGATAAATTTAATTTCTGCGCATAAAATCCAATCTCTTTGTGTTCTACATGGTGCTTATGAACGAGTTCTCTAAAGTGAAAAGAAATCGAGCTCATATGAGATAAGGCTTGATAATTTTTATTCTCAGCACGTATGATTTTCAATAAAATGGATTCAAAGAGTAAGATACAGATGGTCTGGTTGGATTCAATATCCCGCAATTCTTCTTCGAGTAATTCAAAAATTCCTATAATCCAACTTATGGTTTTCTCCTTGACAATCAAAAATGGAGAGGTATAAAAAAAGTTGAGATCCTTGCTGTTCAGAACGATTTTATCAATAATTTCGTTTTCATAAACTACAAAATAGCCTTCCACATCGTCAGAAAGTTCTAAAGTAGCGGTGTAGTTTCCTTGTCTTATATTGATTGCGCCGTTGGCTTTAACCTCAAATACTGAGTTTTCAAGTTGCTGTTTTATCCAACCTTTCGTCACGAAAATAAAAAAATTGAAAGTCGTTTGATAAGGGGTGACGGGAATTACAATGTGCTTAAGATATCTTTCAATGCGATAACTTTGAAGGCTTGAGAAATTAAAAAGATCATGCCGCGAGACATTCGGCAAAAACATTTTTTTGTAGGTGTAGTTACTTATCAATTTTGAATTAGTTGTCATCTCTGAGCAGCTTTGCTCCCAAATTTACATAATACGATGCGTAAAATGTGCGATAAGTGTTAAATAATTTAAATAGGTTTGTCAATACAGTGTTGGTCTGCGGTTTTAGGAATATTGAAGTTTTTTAAAAAAAACGGGAAAGTTAAAGTCTCTGGGCTTGCTAAAACACTGATTAACATTTTTTTTTGAGCATTTGCCTTTTAAAACGACCTTCATAATGTTTCATTTCTCATCTTCCTTCTGAAGATTTGCAACAGGGCCTTATTTTTATCAATGAAGTTGTGTTTGATAACGAGTTTTATCAAGCAAAGATTTTAAAGGAGTTGTGAATTTATGATTGTTTGGCTTTTGTGTGCCTAAGTTTATATGTGTGTTTGCGATAGTTCTTCTCAAAGCAATTTCCCTGAAAGAAACATTCCTGCAATTGAAAAATAAATGATCAATCCGGTGACGTCTACTAAAGTTGCGACAAAAGGTGCCGATGCTGTTGCCGGGTCCAAACCGGCTTTCCTTAAAACAAAAGGAATTAAAGACCCCGAAAGCGTTCCCCAAAGCACGATAAAAACCAATGACGTAGAAACACTCAATGCCACTGGTATCCAAAAATTTCCGTAGTCATAAATACCTGTCTTCTGCCAAATCAGGATTCGTATAAAACCAATGACTCCCAGAATAGTACCTAGGAATATTCCAGAAAATATTTCCTTTTTCATCACATACCACCAGTCTTTAAGTTGTAATTCTCTCAGGGCCATGGCTCTGATAATCAACGAGGCTGCTTGGGAACCAGAATTACCGCCACTTGAAATAATGAGTGGTACAAACAATGCTAAAACGACGGCTTTTTCTATTTCGCCATCAAAATGGGCCATTGCCGATGCAGTGAGCATTTCTCCTAAAAACAAAAGTACTAGCCAACCCGCTCTTTTCCTTACCAGTTCCAGCATCGGGGTTTTTGTGTAGGAGAGATCCAAGCCCTCCACACCTCCAAACTTGTGAATATCCTTAGTATCCCGATCTTTCATTTTGTCTAGGATGTCGTCAAAAGTAACAATGCCTACTAAAATATCATTACTCGTGATGACGGGCAAAGCAGAGCGGTCATATTTATCAAATATATTGAACGCGTCCTCTATGTTAATATTGGTGTGAATAGCAATAAATCTCTTGTCCATAAGTGTGGCAATTTGCGTATCTGGCTCTGCCATTAGCAATTGACCAATCCTTAAATCATCGATCAGATGGTTGTCCTCATCAACGACATACACAAAATTGAGCGTTTCGGCTTTTCTTCCAAATTTTTTAATGTGGTCTAAAACTTTCGCCACGGTCCAATTGGGTTTGGTCTGGATATAATTAGGCGTCATTAATCGGGCGATACTATCTTTTTTATAACCGATTAAATTTAGGGCAATATCCTTTTCTGAATCCGATAAAAGATTTATTAAATGCCTGATAAGTTCATCAGGAAAATTTTCAAAAAGAGCCGTCCTATCGTCAGGATTCATATTGTTAATGAGCTCTTCAAGCTCCTTGTCACCAAGGCTTTTTACAATTTCATGTTTTAACGAATCGTCCAAATAACTAAAAACTTCAGTTCTTTTGTCTTTAAGCATTAAGAACGCAATATCTCTTTCCTTTCTGCTTAACATAGCGAGATGTTCTGCGATATCAGCAGGATGTCTATCTTGAATTGGAATCATTTTGATAGTTTTTAATGTCAAGTCTTAAAATAGGGCTTCAGGTAAAATTTTCCTGATAATTGTCGGAATTTTGGTGTTAAATGATCAATCGTATTTGGAGTACTATAAAGATAAATGTAATCTTATTTCAATGTTTTGTTTTAGTGCTTTTTTTGTGGCTTGGGCTAGTGCTTAATTATAATTTGTTGCAGGGATTATCACGATCAAACTCATAGAAAATCAACATTATGAATTTAAATAGCAAAAGTGGAAAGCTTGATGGCATTACCATAAACACAGATGGAAGAAGTGGTAAAAAGGAATAAAACTAGATCATGACTCATAGAATAAATTTCACTACACTTTTAGTTTTCATTAGAATCAATTACTTATCTTAACATTGCGTAAATCATAATGAAATTTTATGAGACATTCAAATGACCATTGTAGTACCCGTCTATAACGAAATGGGCAACCTTCTTCGTCTCAGTAAAGAATTACAGAAGTTTATCGATCAATCAGAAATTAAATCGACTGTGATTTTGTAAACGATGGTTCAACTGAATTTACAGATGACTATGATTTCGTCATTGGTGTAAGACTTAATAACCAAGTTTACGATAGGGAATTACTTTTTAATAATATAGAGATTCCTTTTTAGCTCTTATGTTTTGGTATTTTAGGGCAAGTGGTTTTTACATTGCGGTTCGTTTATCAACGGCTGAATTCTTAAATATGAAAAGAATCATACCCTGCTATGGGATTTTGGGCTATGAGCTTATTGGATTCTTTTTTGATATTAATATACGCCATTCTGCGAAAAGACCCTGTCTTGTTTTCTGGGCATGCCTTGGGTTTTTTTCTCTACGGTAGAAATATTATTTTTCTTAGTAAACAGGCAATCTGATGGCGAATTCTTGTACAGTATTGGCATTGACAGAAAAACTTTATAAAATCTTTAGATTCTAGTCACAATTTTAATTTTCAAATTAAATAATTAAGAATTGAAAAAAAACATCGACGCTTATTATTTGTTATTCGTTTGTTGTGCCTTCGTTGTTCTAATTTTAGGATTGGGTAATTATGGTCTCGCGGAAACAAGCGAAGCAAGAT
>JBARDR010000524.1:0-7941 GCA_049795335.1 Gelidibacter sp.
ATCCTGATCAAGGACAACTCATTTTTGAATAAAAAAAGCCACTCGTAATCGAGTAGCTTCCTTCAAAATAACTAACACTTTATTTAAACTTATTTTTAGACTAACGCTTGATAAATATATTTGTGAAATACCATTTTCCCTGCGAATTCATTTCTGCCGAGATATCAAAATCAGTAAAATCCCCTTCAATTGTTGCCTTATGACTCGGACTATTTAACCACGCTTTAACCACCGACTGTGCGGAACTGTAGGCATAAGCCACATTTTCAGAGACTTTAGTTGCAGCAGCATTTTCTACTAAACTCATTTTACGTTGAAAAAAATTATCATGGTTTACCTGATCGAGAGAAACCATATAATCAGTATGCGTAAAGGCTACAGATTTAATTATGCTTAAGTTATTCAACGGAGCTAAATTCATTTCAATTCTATAATTATTTATTAACTCCAAAATCTCTATCTCGATCATTTTAGCTGGTGGAGCCTTTTCTAAGGCTGTGGCATCTATTTTGTTTTCTTGCAACTCATCCGATGAACATGAAAACATTAACATTGCCATTAAGGCCAACATTGGCAGGTAGATTCTTGATTTCATAAGTAGGTTATTCGATTTGGTTCAGCTAAATTAAAAGACTAACCTGAGAAAAGTGTTAAATAAATGTTAAAATCGATGAAAAGCACGCGTTTTATCGATTTAATATGTAAATCATCGATGAAATACACTTTTGACATATAAAATCATGCTTTACGTCGTCAAATAAATACAATTCAACGGCAAAACAAGAGTTTGGAAAATTGAAGTATGAGATATTTGAAAATGGAGATGATGTTGTGAATGAAGTAAAAATAGAGAGAATTATCTAACTATTTTTTAGGAAAAACGATAGATAAGCTGCAAAAAACAAAGGTTGACAACATAAAATACCCAACCATAGAAACAATGATAAATCCCTAAAAAACCTTAAAATTATATGAAGAAACAAGTGATATTCATCGTCAAATTACAAGTTCCTTCATGGCGAAAGTCGTTCCCTAACCCAATCAAAATCTTCGTTCAAAGTAAATCTAATTCGGTCGTGCAATCGATTGGGACGTCCTTGCCAGAACTCAATGGAAATCGGTTTCACTATAAAACCTCCCCAATGTTCAGGTCGCGGAATTTCTTTGCCTTCATAGGTTGTTTCCAACTGATGTAGTTCATCTTCAAGAACTTCTCTATTCTCAACAACTTCACTTTGATGCGATACTAAGGCACCTAATTGACTTCCTCGAGGTCTGGACTCAAAATATCCATCACTCATATTTGGCGAAACTTTTTCTGCCGTACCTTTAATAATCACTTGCCGTTCAGCTTTAGGCCAAAAAAAAGAAAGACATACTTTAGGATTAGCGAGAATAGATTTTCCTTTTTCACTTTCGTAATTGGTGTAGAAGATAAAACCTTCGTGGGTATATTTCTTAAGGAGCACTACCCTACTTTTAGGAAAACCATCCAGTCCAACGGTAGAAATAGTCATGGCATTTGTCTCACCTTCATTAAAATTAGAATCAACCTCAAAAAACCATTTTTGAAAAACTTCCAGAGGATTATCACTGATATTCCCTTCCAGTAATTCTTGTTTTTCATAGGATTTTCTATAATTCCCTAAGTCTGTATTCATTACAAATAATTTTTATGTTAAAAGGCAAGATTTATTTTTTTGATCGTCAAATTCTTATAAATTTAACCATTATTTCCCTAAAATGCGATTTGAAGAAAGTAAATATTTTAAGCTCATACGACATTCAAAAATAGAATTTCCGTTTGGAAATTTTTATCTCTGTAACAATTTTATAGTCTCCGAACTCGATGAAGGCATTCATTTTGACTGGGATAAAATTTTAGAAGTTATTGGTGCAGCCATTGACTATTATGGCGAAAATTTAAAAATCGCCTATATTTCAAATAGAGTACAATCTTATTCGATTGAACCTCAATTATGGCAAAAATTTCATAAAGAGTTTGATTTTATCATTGCCACGGCGACAGTAGCTTACAATGATTTTGGTTATATTAATGCCTCCATTGAAAAGCAGTTCACAAAAAACAGTTTAAAGCGTTGTGACGATTTAGACGAGGCAATTAGTTGGGTCAAACACCTTAGAGAGTTTAGTCAAAATTAAAACGCTTGCCATCATTTGCTAATTTAACG
Source organism: Gelidibacter sp. (assembly GCA_049795335.1). GTDB lineage: Bacteria > Bacteroidota > Bacteroidia > Flavobacteriales > Flavobacteriaceae > Gelidibacter. The sequence goes on from JBARDR010000524.1 coordinate 2,193, forward strand.
GGCTTAAAAATCGTTTCCGCTTCCATTTTGAATTCATTCAAATTATCATAGCGTGTTGAAAAATGGCCTAAAATAAGTGTCTTTACATTCGCTTTTTTAGCAATCAGCGCTGCTTCTTTTGCTGTAGAATGTTTTGTTTTTGGTGCCAAATAAGCATGTTTTTCTAGGAAAGTAGATTCATGATATAAGACATCCACGTCTTTTATAAGTGGCACAATATCCTCTTTATAAGCGGTGTCACTGCAAAACGCATAACTTTTTGGCGGATGAGGCGGTAAGGTTACCTTTTTATGATCGATAAGAATCCCGTCATTATTAAGCACGTCATAGCCTTGTTTTAATCTGTTATAATAAGCCATATCTATATTGGCTTCGATGACTGAAGGCATGTGCAAATGACGTTCGCCTTCTTTTTCCTTAAATAGAAAACCGTTGGTATAGATACGATGATCTAGCGGAATGGTCCACACCTCTACTTTATCATCTTCAAAAATAAGTTCGGATGTATTGCCGGTTAATTCATGGAAATAAAGCGGGTAATTAGTCCAGGAATCGGCCAATTTCATTTGAAGGGTTATGACTTCCTTTAGACCTTTCGGACAGTGGATATGCAATTCAGTTTCTCGTGTCAACAACCCAAAGGTTGAAATCAATCCAACCAATCCAAAATAATGATCGCCGTGTAAATGGGAAATAAAAATATGCTTAATGCGGGAGAACTTGATCTGATTACGGCGCAATTCTACCTGAGTATTTTCACCACAATCAATTAAAAAAACATGGTTGTTGATTTCCAAAACCTGAGCGGTGGGATTGGCTTCTTTACGTGGTGTTGCACTGAAGCAACCAAGAATTGTTAATTTCATTTTTTAAGTTTAGAAGTTTGACGTTTATAAGTTTAGAACAAAAATAGATGAGAATAAACTGTATTTTATTCATTAACATCTAAACCCTAAACTCCTCAACTTATAAACTTTTTTTAAAAACCAAGATCGCGCTCCATCTCTTCCATTTGAATGACGTCGTAAGCTTCCTTAAGCGTTGGAACCACTGCAATTTCATCTGGGAGATCATCTAAATCGACTTGATCAGTCACAATTACGAAAGAATGTTTGGCGTGTCGATGCCTGTTGGAAATATCCAAAAATTCAACAATGTCAGCTAAGTTCACTTTATTTAAAATCGATAGATTTATGATAACATTATCATTCTTAAACTTTGGATAGGTCGCTTCAAGCTTCTTTACCAATTCTATAATGGTACTTTTTTCTTGGGTGATAAGAGTTGTATTGTTGTCTTTATCAAAAATCATAAGAGAAATATTTAATGTTTGATCTTGGAAGCTAATAAATAAATAACCGCCATCCTAATCGCTACGCCATTTTGAACCTGATCCAAAATTATGGCTTGTTTGGAATCTGCCACATCACTTGTAATTTCCACACCACGATTAATAGGTCCTGGGTGCATGATGATGATTTCTTTATCCAATTGATTGAGCACGGCCTTATTCACGCCATATTGCTGCGTATATTCTCTTGTAGATGGAAAATAGGTCATGTCCATACGTTCGTTCTGCACCCGAAGCATATTGGCCACATCGCACCATTGTAACGCTTTCTTTAGATCAGTTTCTACTTTCACACCGAGTTTGTCAATATATTTTGGCAATAGCGTTTTTGGCCCGCAAACCATGTCATGCGCGCCTTGTAACTGAAGTGCAAATATATTGGAAAGGGCGACGCGACTATGCAAAATATCGCCTACGATGACTACTTTTTTTCCACGTACTTCCCCTAAACGCTCTCTTATGGAATAACTATCCAAAAGCGCCTGAGTTGGGTGTTCATGGGCGCCATCTCCAGCATTGATGATACTGGCCTTAACGTTTTGTGACAAAAACACACTAGCTCCAGGATTAGGATGTCGCATGACTACCATATCTACTTTCATGGAAAGGATATTGTTAACCGTATCAATTAAGGTTTCCCCTTTGGTTACGGACGACTGTGATGCAGAAAAGTTGATAACATCTGCAGAAAGTCGTTTTTCTGCCAATTCGAAAGACAATTTTGTTCGTGTGGAATTTTCAAAAAATAAGTTGGCAATGGTAATGTCTCGAAGCGAAGGTACTTTTTTGATCGGCCTATTAATGACTTCCTTAAAATGATCAGCAGTTTCAAAAATCAGTTGAATATCCTGTGAATTTAGATATTTTATTCCCAATAAGTGATTGACACTTAATTCGCTCATTGTAGGTATTATTAATTGTTTATTAATATGATTTATTCTTACTCAGACTGTTTAAGATTCAAAGTTCAGCATTCAAGTCTTCAAATTCATTTTCAACTTCGATTTCATTTAGTCTATCCTCTATATTCTATCCTCTGTCCTCTTCCTACGCAACTTCCTCTAATCTAAACTCAAGCTCACTGTGAGAGCCGTCCTCATTATTGAAACGCAAATACACCATCGCTTTTTGTAAAAAATCAAATTGGAGTAAAATTGGTTGCATCAACTTGAATAGCTCTTCGGCATTTCTACCATAGGCAAAAAGACGTCCATCCGTATCCTCCATATTTACTTCATGACCATCATATCGTCCAACATCTTCAGAAATATTATCAAACATCATGGCATCTACGCGATGAATTTCATCTAAACCTTCAAAAGCTCCAAAAGACACGATCACTTCATCGCCATTTTCGGATATTTTCTTATCTATTTGAAATAATTCTTCACTGGTCATGGTCAATTATTAACTAAATAAACGGCATCTTCTCCTCCATTTTCAACCCAATTCACTTTTACCTTTTCTTCATTGATGGCATCTACCTGGCGTCCTCTGTAATTGGGCTGAATTGGTAAATGTCGGCTAAATCGTCGGTCGATTAAGGTCAACAAATCAATTTCATTATGTCTTCCAAAAGATTGAATTGCCGTTAAAGCCGCACGAAAACTTCGTCCTGTATAAAGCACATCATCAATAAAGACAATGTTCTTATCTTCCACAATAAAATTAATTTCAGTGGTATTGGCTTCCAAAGGTTTTTCTCCACGACGGAAATCATCCCTAAAAAAAGTAATGTCCAAGAGTCCTAATTGAATGTTTTTAATGTTATAGTCGTCCTTTAAAATTTGAGTTAATCTGTTGGCCAAATATTTGCCACGGGGTTGAATCCCAATAAGAACGGTATTAGAAAAGTCGTTGTGTTTTTCAATAAGTTGACAAGCCAATCGATGAAGAATGATGTTTACCTCTTTTGCGTTAAGTAGAACTTTTTGGCTCATAGTTTTCCAAACGGATTTGGTTTACAAATTTAGGATAAAAATTCAAGTGTGCAATGGTTTTCTGATTGTTTAGTTGGAAGATGTTTGTTGTGAAATTGACGTTAATTAAATTGTTCTTCTATCAGAAATGAGAGAACCGAGCCAAATTATTGGTATACCGACTTTTAAAATAAAAAAAGCCCTCAACATGATGTTGAAGGCTTCCTTTTATTAAGTTGAGATTTATAAGAGATGCCTGCTTGCGCAGGAATCAATTATATTTTCCCTTCCATTCTGTCTTTAAGAGCTTGTAAAGTATCATTAGCATCACCAAGTGTTGGTTTTGCTTCTGCTTGAGTAGCTTCTTGTTTTGCAACAGCAGCTTTTACGTTAGCAATCTCTTCCTCTTTAAAGATAGCAGTATGAGAAGCAACAACACGTTTGAATTCTTTATTGAACTCAATAATTTTGAATTCAGCAGTGTCACCTTTTTTCAATTTTTTACCATCTTCCATTTCTAAATGACGTGCAGGTACGAAAGCAACGATATCTTCGTTAAACTCAACAGTTGCTCCTTTATCTACCATTTCAGAAATTTCTGCAGTATGCGTAGTACCTAGAGCAAATTCAGTTTCGTATTTGTCCCAAGGATTGTCAGTAGTTTGTTTATGACCTAAACTTAATTTACGTCCTTCAACATCTAATTCCAATACTACAACATCTAATGTATCACCTACATTACAGAACTCACTTGGATGTTTGATTTTTTTAGTCCAAGATAGATCAGAGATATAAATCAATCCGTCAATACCTTCTTCCAGTTCTACAAACACTCCAAAGTTTGTGAAGTTACGTACAACACCTGTATGGCGTGAACCTACTGGGTATTTGTTGGTAATATCAGTCCATGGATCTGGAGTCAATTGTTTGATCCCTAATGACATTTTACGGTCTTCTCTATCAAGAGTTAAAATAACCGCTTCAATTTCATCACCTACTTTTACGAAATCTTGAGCAGAACGTAAATGGGTTGACCAAGACATTTCACTTACGTGAACTAATCCTTCAACACCTTCTTCTACTTCAATAAATGCACCGTAATCAGCAATAACAACAACTTTACCTTTTACTTTGTCTCCAACTTTTACGTTTTCGCCTAAAGCTTCCCAAGGATGTTTGCTCAATTGTTTTAAACCTAATTGGATTCTTGATTTATCTTCATCAAAATCAAGGATAACAACGTTAAGTTTTTGATCCAATTCAACAATTTCGTTTGGATGGTTGATACGTGACCAAGAAAGGTCAGTAATGTGAACCAATCCATCTACACCTCCAAGATCAATAAAGACACCGTAAGAAGTAATGTTTTTCACAACACCTTCTAATACTTGTCCTTTTTCTAACTGGCTGATGATTTCTTTTTTCTGTTCTTCAATATCCGCTTCAATAAGCGCTTTATGAGAAACAACAATGTTTTTGAATTCGTGGTTGATTTTCACAACTTTAAATTCCATTGTTTTATTAACGTACTGGTCGTAATCTCTAATAGGTTTCACATCAATTTGTGATCCTGGTAAGAACGCTTCGATACCAAATACGTCAACGATCATACCACCTTTTGTACGACATTTAACAAAACCGTTTACGATTTCGCCAGTGTCATGCGCATTGTTTACACGATCCCAAGCTTTGATTACTCTAGCTTTACGATGAGATAATACTAACTGACCGTTAGCATCTTCACGTACATCAATTAAGACTTCTACTTTGTCACCAACTTTTAAATTTGGATTGTAACGGAACTCATTAAGAGAGATTACACCTTCCGATTTTGCGTTGATATCAATAATAGCATCACGATCAGTAAGATGGATCACTACACCTTCAACAACTTCATCATCAAGGGTGTCCACGAAATTTTCTGATACTAACTTTTCAAATTCCTGTAGTTTTTTGTCATCTACTTGCTCAATTCCTTCTTCGTAATTGTGCCAGTTGAATTCTGCTAGGAATTTTTCAGGGTTTGCTTGTGCTTCTGATACTTTAGGAGCTGCTTTTTCAGTAGTTTGAGTTTCTACCGTGTTTTCAGTAGATACTACTTCTGGGTTTGTTTCTTTTTCAGACATTTGCTGAATACTAATTTGTATTCTGGGTGTTTTAGGAAGTTTTATGCGACTAACACACAGAAGTGTTATATAATTTTATGTTTCATTCCTTTTATCTTCCACAGGTATCGCTAAAAGGAGTGCAAAAATACAATATAATTTTCTTATTTACAAAAAATATAAACCCCTAAATTTATGAGGATTAGGTTTTTTTTATATTGGTTAAAATTTGAATTGATAGTGTTATCGTTTTGATTTTGAATATGGTATATTTACGAGACACATAATTAAACTTAAAAACTCAATATCATGGTAAAATCTAAGTATCAAAGTGTTTTAGACCTAGGACAACAACTAAACATTGAAAATGGGGA
>JBARDR010000525.1:0-3157 GCA_049795335.1 Gelidibacter sp.
ACCTAACATCGACATTTCCAAACTAACATAAACAGGATAGGTCGTACCATTCTTCCGAATATGAACCGCTTCAAACTCTATTTTATTCTCTCTATTATCTCTCAAAGAGGCGGTTAATTTGTGAAAATTTTTAAGAGAGAAGTTAGGCTTAATTGCCACAGGGGTCAGTTCCCTGAGTTCTTCTAAAGAATAACCCAAGTTTTTTTGAGCCCCATAATTGACGTTAATGAATTTCAAAGTATTGAAATCAAAAACATAGATTTCGTTGAGCGAATTGTCAAATATTTTTGTGAGATAATTGCGCTCCTCCTCTGCATTCTTGCGTTTGGTAATATCGTTTTGAATTCCAATATAATGGGTTACCAATCCATCGTGATTTTTAATGGGATTGATATATAGTTCATTCCAGAATAAAGTGCCATCCTTTTTATAGTTTCGCAAGGTCACTTGGCAACTCTTCTCCTTTTGTATGGCTTCTCGAAGTTTTGTGACACTCTCTTGATCGGTGTCCTCCGCTTGTAAAAACCGACAGTTTTTCCCTAAAATTTCTTCTGGGGAATAGCCTGTCAACTCTTGAAAAGCTGGATTAAAATAGATAATTGGGTTATCTTTTTGTAGGGCATCAGAAATTATAATCCCGTTTCCTGCAGCTTGTAAGGCTTCACTTTTCAGATTAAGATTCTCTTCAATTTCCTTGCGGATGGTAACATCCGTGACCAGCGCCATCACATAAGTTTGGTCATATAAAGTAAATGGATTCAGCCCTACCTCAACAGGAAATTCCTTACTATCTTTTTTTAATCCAAACAGGTAACGTCCACGGCCCATTTTTCGTTTTTCACTCTTATTGAAAAAAGACGTGAAATGATCGGAATGCTTGGGATGGTAGGTATTTGGTATCAAAACATTTAAAGACTGCCCGGTAAGCTCATTGGTTTCATATCCAAACATTGCATTCGCTGACGCATTGGTAGATACAATTTTTTGATTTTGATCCACTACCACAACACCTTCAGAAACGGCTTCTGAAAGTACTTGTAAAATATCCTCTCGGTTTCTAAACATAGGCTGCAAGGAGTTGTTTTTTAAGAAGCGTGAATATAGTCACTATTTAAGAAATTAGTAAAACACATACTCTGAAATGTTATTTTTTAACATAATTTGAGTAAACACTTTAGGGTTAGCTTTCCATTGATTACCAACGTGACAACACAACATATGATCTTTAAATTTCAAATCAAAAACTATGATAATCAAGGAGTAAGTAATAAAAAACCGGCCAAATATGGACATCTTCGAAGATGACTTTTTATCAAAACTTTTACTTCAAACAGAAATCATTGCAGATTTCTAATAATAATAAAAATAATACGATCACTGCAAAAGAATGCTCTGGATGATCGTATAATTAATAAAAATGAGCAAAAGCCAGATGTGGAATTAAATAAAACCTGAAATTGTTATTATTTTAACAGAAAAATCACCTGAATTTTAATTATTATGACTGCCACTTAAAATTAAATCAACAATAACGTCGGGGCAAAACGGAACTGTTTTATGAAGTTTAAGAGTTCTCAAATTAATCAGAAAATTCTTCCTCAACTTAACTATATAAGACGTAAACCCCTATCAATCAGCGCACCATCAATTGACAAGACAAGTCAGGTGCTAATGAACCAGCCTTAATCTTTATTAACTTATTCATTTTTCGACTCTTACACATGGAAGGTTGAACTTTAAAGTTGGGATAATTGTTAAAAAAAAGAATTTAATTACGCCCGTAAATAGCGCTCTTCACTGATTTTTTGGTATTTTTATCAGATTATTTTGTGATATTTATCCAAACCCTCAACGATCAGTGATTAAAATGAAAAGACTTTATACGTTTATTGCGCTATTATTCTTAAGCTTTCATATAGGCAATGCACAGGAAAGCGTTAAAAAACATACGGTTAGTAGTGGAGAAACGTTAGTGTCTATTTCTAAAAAATATAATGTTACTGTTTTCGACCTTAAAAAATCGAACCCAAGTGCCACTAATGGCATCAAAATAGACGACGTTTTGGTCATTCCTGAAAGCACAGTTAAAGCTCCAACTCTAGAAAGTGGAGCCAATACACAAAAGGCTTCTGAAGGGAGCTCTTCCATAAGCCATACCGTCAAAGCTGGCGAATCAAAATTCAGCATTTCAAAACGTTTCGGATTAACGGTTAGTGATCTTGAATCTCAAAATCCTCAAATCCTATCGGGATTAAATGTAGGTCAGGTATTGGAAATATTTCCATCCCCAACCTACGTCAGCGAAGTACCCCCTTCCAAAACCATGAACAAGAAAGGGAAAACCCATCAGGTGGTGTCTGGCGAAACCCTATTTGCAGTCGCAAGTGCCAACGGATTGACGGTCGACGAATTGGTCAAGGCGAATTCACAAACGATTTCTGGGAATTTAAAAATAGGACAAATCTTATGGATTCCAGGTAGTGATGATGACAACGCCAGTAATAATGGGGATTATGTCGTAAAATATGGAGATACTAAATTCAGTCTCTCCAGACGTTTTAATACCTCCGTAGTTGAATTGGAACGTAAAAACCCGCATATAGCCAAGATGCTTATTGTAGGTCAGACCATTAGCATGCCATCTAGGGGAACCCATCCTGCCAATACACAAGTGGCTCAAAATGAAACCAAACCCACTCCAGCTGTAGAAGTGCCAAAAGTAAAGGTTAAAGAAGCAGAAAAAGTCGTGGTTGTTGACCAAGTTCCATCTGTAGCACCCGCTCATGTCACAGAAAAAAAAGAGGGGAAAAATGTTAAGCACGACCTCCCTTCTAAAGAAATTGTTCAAAAAGAAAAAGAAGTAAAAACTCCTGTTTCTACCGAAGTTCCAACTGAAGCGATGACTCAAAAAGAAAAGCATGAAGAACTGGCCGCGACCGATACACATCCTGAAGAAGCAGTCGAGGAATCTCCTATAGCCAATGCGACAAATAGTGATTATAACCTTTATAAAATTCAGCCCAATGAAACCGTTTATGGATTAGCTAAAAAAGCTGGAATGACCGTTCCTGAATTTTTAGAGCTTAATCCACAGTTGAATAAATCGGTTCAAATTGGGACTTTTATCAAAATGCCAAAGGATGAGATGGTTTCAAAC
>JBARDR010000526.1:0-3575 GCA_049795335.1 Gelidibacter sp.
TTTCCTAAACTGTCTTTGGCAACATTCCCTTTGCTATCCTTTTGATATTTCCAACCATCCACAATTTGCTTTTCTCTCAACACTTGTTTTTCATTTAATTTTTCCGGAGAAATATTAATCCGTTTTAATTGTAGGGCCATCGCATAATCATAACGGAGTCGAGGTTCAGGGTTGGCGTGATAAACGGTCCAGAACTGGTTCAATCCGTAGGTGTCAAAATTCAAGAGGTCATCTTCCAGACGTCTTGGAATAACTTGATCGGTTTGATTTTCGATGGTTACAAGCACATAATCGGTTCCGAGATTATGGGCTTCTTGCATTAAATTGCGAACATCCTTATATTTTGGATTAATTTGATCCACATATTGAAAGGTGTTGTAGGCCACTTTGATGTCTTGTTTGTAATTCGATTTCAGAAGTTGCAATCCTGTACGATACATATGATCAGAAACCGCGTTGCGGGACTCTACAATGGCATTTGTATAGTCCTTAAAGTCTAAGCGCACAGGTTTGTTGCCAATACTCAATGGCATGAATGGTTTGATGGCTTCCTGACGTGCATTTAAGGAAAGGTAGCGATCATAAATGTTTTTGTAATGTTCGGGATTGCCATCTTTTTTAAGATGGTTGATGTCTTGTAAATCACGCTCCACCGCTTTTACATAAGCATTTTGCAGTAGGATGATATAATCTTGCTTGCGATCCTTGTTTTTGTTGGTTTCAAGTTTTCTTAAGGCCTCTTCAATAGCCTGATCGTAATTCCCAGAATGAAGTGATTTCTCGATTTGTTTTTTACTGCTGCAAGAAACAAGTAGTAAAATAAATGCTGTATAGAGTAATTTTGCTTTCATATTTCTGGTTTTTAAGTAGTTAAAGTTAAAGTTAAAGGATTTCAAATTATATGCCAAATGATTAAAGTGGGGAGTAGGGAGCGCAGACATGGAGGTTAAAGCACTGTAAAACAAGGAAGTACGAAAACTAGCGAGGCTAATCTTTCGTACTTCTTTATTCAAGCTTGTCGAAGCCTATTTCTTCTTAATATAAACAGGAAGTAATTGTGTCGATACTTCTCCAAATCCAATTCTGGTGCCATCTTTTTCACAATGGCCTCTCATGATTATGGTATCATAATCGTTGATAAATTTCCGTTCGGTTCCGTCTTTCATTTTTAAAGGTTTTTCTCCTCTCCAAGTCAATTCCAGCATGGATCCGTAGGAATCTTCAGTAGGACCGGAAATGGTGCCACTTCCCATCATGTCGCCAGAGTTTACTGGGCATCCATTAACGGTGTGATGAGCCAATTGCTGTGCCATATTCCAGTACATATATTTAAAGTTGGATTTGCTCACAATAGTTTCCTTGGCATCTCTTGGACGTATCGCCACTTCTAAATTGATATCATAACCTTTCTTTCCTTTAGATTGTAAATAAGGGAGCAGCGGTTTGATTGGTTTTGCATTTGCAACTTTAAAAGGTTCCAAAGCATCAAGGGTTACAATCCAAGGGGACATGGATGACGCGAAATTTTTTGATAGGAATGGGCCTAACGGCACATATTCCCAGGTCTGGATATCTCGAGCCGACCAGTCATTGAAAAGAACCAATCCGAAAATATATTCTTCCGCTTCATTGACAGGGATGGATTCTCCCAAATCGTTAGCATTTGTTGTGATGAAGGCCATTTCCAATTCAAAATCCACCCAGTTTGACGGTCCGAATATAGGTTCGGTCGCGCCCTTTGGTAAGGTTTGGCCTTGTGGTCTATGGACAGGAATTCCTGATGGAATAATGGAGGAGCTGCGACCATGGTAGCCCACGGGGATGTGCAACCAATTAGGCATGAGCGCATTTTCGGGATCCCTAAACATGCTTCCCACGTTAGTTGCATGCTCGATACTCGAATAAAAATCAGTGTAGTCACCTACATGAATAGGTAATTGCATTTCTATTTCATCCAATCTAAAACAGACAATCTCCTTATGTTTTATGTTTTGTTTTAATGTGGTGTTATTACTATCAAAAATAGTGGCGATCCTATCCCGGACGGCGCGCCATGTTTTGCGTCCATCTGCAATAAAATCATTTAGGGTATCTTGAAGAAAAATATCGTCAGTGAGTGGAATGCCATCAAAATAACCTAATTGATGAAGTGCACCAAGATCAATGGCTGTATCACCAATACGTGTGCCAATGGTAATGATGTCGTCGCGCGTTAAAAAAACACCAAAAGGGATGTTTTGTATAGGGAAGTCAGAGTTCTTCCCCACATGAAGCCACGACGTTCTATCGGGATTATTTGCTGATAAAGACATACGGTTTCTATTAATTAGTTTTTTTAAATGTATCCAAACGTACATATTTTTTTTAATTTAAAATAAAAAATAAACTTAAAGTTATTTTGACTCCAATGAATTGAGATTTGGAATATCTTCAGATGAAATATTTGATTTTTGACCTATATTAACTATTGTATTTAGTATTTTTGGGGAAATTTAAAACATTCATAAAATACCTTTGAAAAAGGGGATTAAAAAACACAACTTATGCAACGCGACCAACAGATATTTGAGCTTATAGAAGCCGAGAAAGAAAGACAATTAAACGGTTTAGAACTTATCGCCTCCGAAAACTTTGTGAGCGATCAGGTTATGGAAGCCGCAGGATCAGTTTTAACCAACAAATATGCTGAAGGTTATCCAGGAAAGCGTTATTATGGAGGGTGTGAAGTTGTCGATGAAGTAGAGCAAATTGCCATTGATCGTGCAAAAGCTCTGTTTGGTGCAGAGTATGTCAACGTACAGCCGCATTCTGGAAGTCAGGCTAATACTGCCGTTTATTCGATGTGTTTGAAACCGGGAGATAAAATTCTTGGTTTTGATTTGTCACATGGTGGCCATTTAACTCATGGTTCTCCAGTGAATTTTTCAGGAAAATTATATAATCCTTCATTTTATGGTGTAGATAAAGCTACTGGCTTGATTGACTACGATAAATTAGAAGATACCGCTAAAAAGGAAAAACCAAAAATGATTATCGCGGGTGCCTCTGCTTATTCACGCGATATGGATTTTGAAGCCTTCAGACAGGTGGCTGATAAAGTTGGTGCTGTTTTGATGGCTGATATTTCGCATCCTGCAGGATTGATTGCGAAAGGTATTTTGAATGATCCGATGCCGCATTGTCATATTGTAACCACAACAACACATAAAACTTTAAGAGGTCCGAGAGGTGGAATGATTATGATGGGTGCTGATTTTGATAATCCATTTGGAATGAAAACTCCTAAAGGGGAGTTAAGAAAAATGTCTTCACTTTTGGATTCTGGTGTTTTCCCTGGAAATCAAGGTGGTCCATTGGAGCATATCATCGCGGCTAAAGCGATCGCTTTTGGTGAGGCCTTGACTGATGAGTTCATGCACTATATGTTACAGGTTAAGAATAATGCTGCGGCCATGGCTAAAGCGTTTGTTTCTAGGGATTATCATATTATTTCTGGTGGAACGGACAATCATATGATGTTGATGGATTTGAGAAATAAAAATATTACTGGTAAAGAAGCTGAGGAAGCCTTAGGC
>JBARDR010000527.1:0-5134 GCA_049795335.1 Gelidibacter sp.
AAACCCATCCTATGTTACGACTAGTCAATTTAGAACTACAAAAACTACTTTTAAATACCGCGAGTAAAGTATTGATATTTATCTCCTTTATTCTTCCGTTTACGGTTTTGATCCTCTCTTCCATTAAAATTAATTTCTTCGGATTTTTTACTTTGGAATTAGGTGAACTTGGCATTTTCAATTTTCCCATCATCTGGCATATTACCACGTTTTTCGCTTCCTATTTTAAACTGTTTTTCGCGATCGTTGTGGTCAGTATGATCGGTAACGAGTATAGTAACAAAACCATAAAACAAAACTTAATTGACGGATTGAGCAAAAAGGAATTTATACTTTCTAAGTTTTATACCATTGTTTTCTTTTCACTGTTAGCCACTATTTTAATCGCAGTGGGCTCTTTTTTCATTGGCCTCTATTATTCTAGCTATACCGAAGCATCGATTATTTTTACAGAAACAGAGTTTTTGTTAGCCTATTTTGTAAAGCTGGTCGGATTTTTTAGTTTGTGTCTTTTCTTTGGAATGTTGGTCAAGCGCTCTGCTTTTGCTTTGGCTTTTATTTTTATCCTCTACATTCTTGAATGGATCATCTTTTCGATAGTGCTAAAAGCGAATAGTGCAGAAATGGCGTGGAAAGTAAAGAATTTTCTACCATTGGAATCCATGTACAAATTAATCGACCAACCTTTCCAACGGGTCATCATGACCAAATATCCTGACCAAATTGATATGGCCTATGATTACGCCGTTCATTGGTATGAAGTTGTGATTGTATTGGGATGGACCGCCCTATTTGTTTTTTTATCATATGTATTGTTGAAACGACGAGATTTATAATATCATCAATGGCAATGGCTATCTGATATAAAAAATTCTATGACTATTTCCAAAAGTAAACAGGTCATCATTTGTGAGGTCCCTTGTGAGGCAGATGGGTTTTACGCTTTGCTAATGCAAATGCTCCCTTGACCATGTTACACCGAGTTTTTCATTCTTTTTTCGCGAGGTAAAGATTGGGTTTCGGTAATTGGGATTCCTAAATTTTTCACACCAAACCATGACGGCACCAATGACCGTTGGTAAGTATAGGGCATCAGTTCGAAATTTCAATCCAAAAGCACCATCTACATTTTTGACAGGATGGGCAAACTACTCAAGGAACTCGATCCACTCAATAGTGGTTGGGATGGTACTTTATTGGAAGACCTATGCCCTCTGATGATTATAGGTTTTAGTAACCTTGAAGGATGGCAGAACTCTTAAAGGGCACTTCGCCTTGAAACGTTAGGCTGAAAATTCGAAATTTAATTAATCCGACTTTTCATACAATTTCAGTAGGTGTCAAATTGCCTTTTAATTTTTAAAATCTACCAGAAAAATAAAATCTAAAGACGAGCTAAGAACTGATTACCACGTCATTCATTAAACCAAGCCACTTATTCAATAGCCCATAAATTTTAGATAAATTCAAATATTTTAAAAAATCCTTCCAACAAATTGTTTCCTTTAAAATTTAATGCAGTTATCAGCACTGTTAAGCTTTGGATTGTTGAGCTTCAATATGTTAATTATTCTGCATTTCGTCGTCTTTATTTGCATTTCGTCTTATGTTTCTTTAGTTTTACACCCTAATTTACTGAGCCTTAATCTCATTGTCCCAAACCTGAGGTTTTCTTACAGAAATTTAACCTAGAAAGAATGAAATCGTTCCAAATATCCCTCATTGTTATGGCATGTATGCTGTTTAACAGCGTATTCAGTCAACAAATAACAATCAATGGCAACGTCAGCGCACAACAACTCATTGAAAATCATTTAATACAAGGGTGTGTAGAAACTTCCAATATCGACTCTCCTGTTAATGGATCAATAAACGGTTTGTCGAGTTTTGGTTATTTTGAGCGCGGAGACTCTAATTTTCCATTTAAAAACGGTATCATGCTATCCACAGGAAAGGCAGTTTCTGGTGGAAACGGCCCCAAAGAAAAGATGTTGCATGAAGGCGATAAAAATTGGGAAAATGACACTGACCTCGAAGCTGCTTTAGGCCTTTCAAATACCATAAATGCCACGGCAATTGAATTTGACTTTTCATCAATTTCAAACCATATCCAATTCAATTACCTTTTAGCTTCAGAAGAATACTACGGAAACTTCCCTTGTGAAATCTCTGATGGATTCGCATTTCTTATCAAAGAAGCAGGAACGAATGATCCCTACGTGAATATCGCACTGATTCCAGGAACGACGACACCAGTAAACACCAATACAATTCACAATGGCATAAATAATCAATGTGGTCCATCAAATGCCGATTTTTTTGAAGGCTATGCTTTAGGCGACACCAATTATAACGGTAGAACTAAAGTTATGACCGCAACGGCCAGCATTTTACCAAACGTTACATATCATATAAAACTGGTCATTGCCGATTATATGGACGAGAATTATGATTCGGCCGTTTTTATTGAAGGGAATAGTTTTAACGCTTATGTTGATTTAGGCAATGAAATCACAACTTGCGCAGATCAAGTGACCATAAACGGCGATATTAACAATCCGTCAGCCAATTATTTCTGGTTTTTAAACAATGCGCCTATTGACGGTGAAACCCAGTCCACATTAACGGTTAACCAATCCGGAGACTATACCGTAAAGATTGAAATCCCTATCGCATTGAGCTCATGCACCATTGAAGACAGCATCAATATTAAGCTCAGTGCAACCCAAACCGCTGAACCCATTAGTGACTTTGAACTTTGCGATGATTCGTCATCAGATGGCATCGAATTTTTTGATTTAAATCTGAAAACTCCGGATGTAATCAACTCAGTACCAAAATCCACCTATAGTATTTCCTATCATTGGTCTTATGAAGAAGCCGCTGATAATACCGGAGAAATCCTGGCTCCTGTTCAGAACCAGCACCATCAACCCACATCCATTCATGTACGAATTGAGGATAAGATTAACGGATGTTTGGCTTTTTCAACATTTAATCTGGTAGTCAATTCGTTGCCAGAATTTATAAAACCTACAGACTTAATAGGTTGTGCCGATGACATCTCCAACGGACTGACTGCCATTGACCTGACCGAAAAAGATGATGAAATCACTAATGGCAATAGCAACTTAAAAGTATCCTACCATCATACCGTTGGAGATGCTAATTCTGGAGATAACGCAATTTCTTCGCCCTATAACAATCGCTCCAGAAATGAACAGTTATATGTACGTGTTGAAAACGTGCTTACCAGTTGTGCTGCCACTACTACATTAATTATAAATGTATTGGACAAACCAGTAATTAACACCAATGCACATTTTATAGATGCCTGTGATCCCGATCATAATGGTTTTGCTGCGTTTGACCTCACTACCATTACACCTGATGTTTTAGTGGGTATCACTGGAGTTTCCACAAGTTTTCATGAAACTTATGACGATGCACTCTCGGGCTCTAATGCGATCCCAAACCCAAACAATTATACCAACACAAAGAAAAGTTTACAGATTGTCTATATTAGAGTTACTGATGATGTTTCGGGCTGTGCTTCTGTGACGCCTATCGAAATCCATGCAAATTTGTTATTGACGGGCACACTCATTAAGGATTTTTCAGTTTGTGAGATTAACGATGGTGAAGCACCAAAGTTTGACCTTAATGACATGGAGGAAACCATTGTAAATGAACTTCCAGATGTAACGGTCGACTTCTATGAATCCCCTGAAGATCAAGCAGCAGAAATCAATGCACTAAATAAGGCATTACCTTACAGACCATCACCTCTTCCTAAAAAACTTTATATCACTTTACGCAGCTCAACCTGTTCTGAAATTTCTGAAATCGAATTGATTATGAATCCTAGGGTCGATTTTCCATCCATCGGCTCCGTGACCTATTGCGATACCGATCAAGATCTTCTCACATTAATCGATTTGGGCTCATTTTCGAGCGCTATTGCTAATGGAGAAGAAGGTTATTCCGTGCGCTATTTCACAACGGAGAATGATGCTAAAAAGAATATTAATCAACTTCCTAATTTCTATCAAAACTTAGAGCCAACCATAACCATCTATACGCGTACCATTGCAAACGCAACTGGATGTTCGGATGTTAAAAGTTTTGAAATTACGGTTTTACCAGCACCAGAAACCAAGGCTGCAGAAGACATTATTATTTGTGATGATGATCAAGATGGGTTTTCAATTATCAACCTCAATAAAAAGATAAGTGAGATTATTTCAGACCTATCAAACAGAAGTTTTTCATTTCACACCTCGCTTGCTGATGCAGAAAGCGGCACAAATGCCATTGTAAATCCAGCTTATTATAGTTCAAAAACCGCAACTGTTTATACACGTGTACAAAGCACGCTCCTTGGAGAATGTCATAGTATTGAACCCATAAAAATCATTGTAAACACGTTACCTATCATCCCACAGATCAGCAATTATATATATTGTGAAGATGAGGACAATGGGTTTGGAGACTTTATTTTTAAGACCAAGGATGCTGAGATTTTGAATGAACAAAAAGGAAAAAGTGTATCTTATTATTTAAATCCTATTGACGCTGAAACTAGAAATAATCCTATTGATAAAAACAAAGCATTTAACAATACTATTTCTCCCCAAACGATACATGTAAGAGTTGAAAACATCACAGATGAAACCTGCTACAGTACAGGATCCTTCTTTATTGAGGTCGGAAAAAACCCTAAATTCAATGCTCCTCGGGACTGGTTTGAATGTGATGACATCTCTAATGACGGCCGTGGCGTTTTCCATTTATCCTATAAAATTTCTGAAATTAAAAAAGACATCCAGGATAATTTGAATATTACATTTTACACCTCTTTGGCAAACGCAGAAAAAGCATACAATCCAATTCCTTTGGAATATACGAACACTAAAAATCCGCAATTAATATATGCGCGCATTGATAATGGCTCTATTTGTGCACCCATCACAACTTTCAATATTGGACTTACCAAAGCGCCTGAAGCAAATCCTTCAAAACCTTTAGAAATGTGCAGTCCTGACGCCAATGAAAAAATGACCTTTGATCTCACCCTGGCAGAATTTGATATTTTGGATGTCAGACAGTATAACCTGGATATTCAGTATTATGC
>JBARDR010000528.1:0-9517 GCA_049795335.1 Gelidibacter sp.
ACTGTCTATTTTAATGCTCTGAAAATATGTGGGATGCAAGGCGTTTGACTTGGCTCCTATTGATTTATCAAACATCATAAATCCGTTGTTTAAACTTAAAGCCAAAATGGAATCTTTAAGTTTCGAGATATTTTCATAGCCGACAATGAGACGCTTTTTAAAATACTTGTCGCTCAGTGAGGCTGGAGAGCCATCATCAGGAAAGGTTTTAAAGTGGATGCCAGTGGTGTTTTTGACGGCCAAAGTAGCAATGTCATCTTCAGAAACGATATAGGAATACTTTCCAAAACTTTTGTTCAATAACGGATAGGGCACAATGGAATCCAACAAGGGTTCATATTTTTGCCAACCATCATTGGTCATAATAGAAATATCGTTTTTAATTGAATAGACGCGAACATTGTATGTGGACCAGAGTCCTTTTTTTTCATAATTCTGAAGGTCCAAAATAGAATCATAAGAACTATTGAACTTCACTTTATATAGACCTTTATACGCATGTGCCACCCAAGCCGTATAAGGATCTTCAAATACTAAAAACCGACTTGGTATGGTGGTTTGCCCCAAATGTTTGGCAGTCCATCCCGTACTTTCTTTCTTAAATTTAACCAAGCCTGCATAGGTGCCTTGGATATAGGTTTTTGGTGCTCCCATGACCTTTTTAATGACCCAACCGCCAGTAAATGGTGAAATAAGATTCAATGTTTTGTCTTTAACAAGATAGGTTCCGTTGTTATGTCCGCAGAACAAGTCTCCTTCAATTTCCTTTAAATCCCAAACTTGTCCTTGAGAGCCCTCAATAAACTGTAATATATTGTTGGCATCGATATAGTACAAACCGGTATTGCTTCCAATATAAACCGTATTCTGATATTGAATCACATCATATACAGCGCCCAAATTTCCTGAAACATCATTGTAAAACAGATACGGATTTCTTAAATCTGCCCCTGCCAATCCGTTATCAAGTCCTAACCAAAGTTGGTCATCGCCATCGACAAATTGGGAGAGCACTGTATTATTAATCAGCCCGTTTTCTTTATGAATATTGAAAAGTACCTTACCTTCTGTGTCGGTAATATAAACACCATTCTTTATGGTTCCGAAAATCATATTTCCGCTCGCCATGACTGAAAAAGCATTGAGCTGTTGTTCTTTGAGAATGTTAGTTATTTCAGATTTCCATGGACTTAAAATGCCGTTTTCATACGTAAAAACACCTTGTAAGGAGGTGGTTATAAAAAGTCGACCTTTCTTTTTTGAAATAGAAATTATTTTAGTTTCAATTAAATCTTTATGGTCGATGAGCGGAATTACTTTTCCTTGATCAAGTGTAAAAATGCCGTTCTGTAATGTGGATATGTACAGGGTGTCGTCAATAACATCGCAAGAAAGTATGGTCGAAGGCGGTGTGATTTTATTGATTTTACCATTTTTATAGATAAAAATATTTAGGAATGAACGAAAAATAATGCCATCCCCCATCTTGATGATCTGCCAAAACTCTTCGTTTAAAAACTCTTTCGGATTCAGCTGTTCACTTAAAGAAGTATATTTTAGCAGTCCAAATTTATTGCGTTCCCAAAACCCGAACTCTTCATACGACCCCGTGTAAATTTTTTTATTTAAGGCCAAAACAGATCGAATGGTCGTCTTATTTGGAAGGGCGCTCAAGCTCCATTTAAGCCCATCAAATTCCAACAACCCCTTATTGTTAGCTACATAAAGATGGCCATCATCCGCTTTGGAAATACCCCAATTTTGGTTTCCGGCATTATATTGGGACAGATCATAATTTTGAAAATGAGGTGCATATTGTGCCTGTAAGCTGTTTATAAAAAGCAAATAACAAAGCGCCATCCAAAAATGGATTGGAAAGGTTAACGGCATTTTAAATTTCATGATCATGAATTGGAGTCTGAAGTTTGAACTCCATAAATGTAATGGAAATGAAGTGTTCAAACGAAATTTATGACAAGGATTGTTAGAAAGATTTAAATAGTCCCGGAACGAAACCAAGTACTAAAGGATGACTTCCGATCGTAAAATCAATTGGAATTTATTTAAAAAAATTCTATCGCCATTCGTTTTAAATAATTCATAGCTTAACATATGAAAACCAAATACAAACACAGAATTAATAACACCAAGATATTTATTATATTTGAAAGGTTTTCCCAATAGAAAGTCAAACAATCGCTTTGGAACGTCTGCGTTATCTCGTTGTCTATATTTTTGTTATCTGGCACCTACCTATGCTTTGTCAAGAACAAATGACAAGCGATGAAGCTTATGAAAACTATCAGGAACTTAGTTCCAAAATGGCTAAATCTTTTCCAGAGGATGATTTCAAAACTTACAAACGCACTTCCTTTACTGAGCAACAATTAGAAATCTATCTTTCACGACATTTTCAACGTTTGGACCTTTTGTCTTTTATTGAAAACAGACCTGGGTTTGTGATCAATGCCTATTTACATTCAGGAAATTGGTTTCAAGCTATCGGATTTTATAAAGAATCCATTGCTTCCTATAATGACTTTTTTCACTATTATGAAACTCATCACAAAGAATTATCAGCAGATGAAATCGATGGCTACGTCGGCGTAATTAGTTATGCTCGTGGAATATTGGCCGAAAATTATGCGAGGATAAAAAATGAAGATAGTGCGTCTGCACAGCACATAAAAAACATTAGTTTTAATGATAGCTTTTCTACTATCTCATACCCTTCTGCAATTAATAATTATGGTTTATTCTTTTATAGGACAAAAAAAGATCGTGATTCTGCCTTGATCTATTTTGAAAAAGCTTATAAAATTACTGAACAACAGTTTCCTCAACATTCACTTATGGCAAGCATTCGAGATAATATTGCAGATGTCTACACGGATCAAAACAGGTATGCTGAAGCAAAAACCTTGTATGCTACCAACTTTGAATTCTATAAAACAGGAATCATTGAAACGACCAAAACAAAAGATATTCATCGACTTATTAGTGCTGGAACTCAATTGGTACAGTCAAACATTAAACTAAAAAATCTTGTTCAGGCACAGAACATTCTTTTTCAAGTGGATTCTATAGTAAAAGATGCCGAAACAAGGAAGGAGCTCCTAGCCGATTCTCAACTTGAATTTCTTTCGGCCAAAGAAAATTTGTATGCAGCACAGAATAATATGCCGTTGGCCTATAAAACATTAAGCGATAGGTTTTCTTTTTCGGACAGTTTGGCGACCATTGCAGCATTACAAGATAGTCAATGGCGTGAGGAGCTGAATAACCTAAGTGTAGATCGCGTAGCACTCAATTTTGAGATCGATCGTATTGAAAAAGAAAGCATGATTAAAAGTCAAAGAGCTAAATTGTGGATATCAACGCTTATATCTTCAGGTTTTATCGTTTTATTGCTTGTTCTATTTTTAGGCCGCAGACAGCATTTAATAAATGCTAAAAACAAGGAGTTGTTGGTAGAGCAACAACTGGAAAATGAACGCTTAAAGGTGGAACAGCTGAATTCCGAAATTCAATCCAAGCAGCGTGATTTATCCGATTTCGCACTCAACCTAACCCAAAATCAAGAATGGGCATTACTATTGTCTGAAAAAATAAAGCTGCTAAAAACTGCTGATCAAAAAGACAGACGTGAACTGTTAGAAAAACTGGAGTTAGATATTAAAAACAAAGTTCAATTTGACAGAGACAGTAAAGTATTTTATGAGCGCTTAGATAAACTCAATGATGCTTTTTATACCACACTTCTGCGCTTATTTCCGAATTTAACTAAAAATGAAATACGTCTTTGTTCCCTTATTCGATTGAAAATCGAGAGTCAAAGCATCGCTACCTTTCAAAATATCACCAATGCCTCATTAAATACAAGTCGCTATCGAATGCGCAAAAAAATGCATCTTAAAGATGATGTCAATCTCGATGACTTCATCCTTCAACTCTAACAGCGCAGCATCATAAATCATTGTAAACCATCCCAAACCAGACACTTGTCTATCATTTGTCTATTGGATGTTCATTGGTTGTCTATATGTAAATCAATAATTTAAAACACCAAAGAGGTAAATTAGCTAAACGTTAATGATGGTTTCCATCATCATAACAATAGCAAAATCATCTTCTTTTAATCTTTTAAACAAAACCTATGAAAACACTATTGATTACCTTCCTATTAATAGGATTCGCACAATTTTCGCATTCACAAACGGAATTCGCCTACACAGAAACCTCTAACATGAATGTAAAAAACAAAAATGAGAGCACTCCAAATTTTAAAAATTCCAATGAAGTCAAATATTTGGCGGAAAAATCAACAAAATTAGAATGGCAAGCATTCAACTACGACATCAAAAGTGCCGCTGTTTACGCTTCCAACCTGAAAACCACTTATAGTGTGAGTTTTACTGAAGGCAAAAATCGTATTGATGCCATTTATGATGCTGATGGTAAATTGCTGCAATCAGAAGGTACATATGAAAATGTTTCCATTCCTTACGCTATTGGTTCTCAATTGGCCAAAACCTATCCAGGATGGGAATTTCACAAATCATGGTGCACTAGGAACTATAACGTAAACAATGATACTGACATCATTTATAAAATACAACTTAAAAAAGGCAAAAAAACCAAGGTTGTTAAAGTAAATCCGCTTGACTATGGTTTGTAAATAACAGACAAAAAATTTAGGCCAATTCAGAAAATTTAAAACCTCAATAGTTTAGGACTATTGAGGTTTTTTATGATATAGTTAAAGAAAAGCCTGCACTACCAAAATTCCATTTAGCAATTTGGGTAATTCTAAATATTGAAAACTTACATGTCCATAATTCCTTTTTCTTAGCGCACTGGATTACCAGTACACGGACAATTGCTTATGCCTTGCATGAAATCAATTCCTATTGTAATCATATGGGTACCCGAGTTATAACCTGCCATGGCGTTGGTAGTAACTTGATAAGAATAGGCAAAATAGAACTTAGATTTCATAATCCCTGCCATCGGACCAACATTCAATGGTTTTAAAAATTGGTCATTCAAGAAACGGTATGATAGTCCTGCCCAGAAATAATCATCGGAATCATTTGTACCGGTGTACTGACGGTATTTAAAGTTGATATCCGTGCTCGACCGTCTATCACTACTAAACATTTGATAATACACGGAAGGTTCAAACTCGACGTTCTTATTGTTTTTATGCGGAATGATTAATCCCGAATAGATTTGATAATTTAAAAGCAGGTTAGGCTCAGCCCCTATAAAATCCTCAAGATCCTTGGTAAGCAAATTATTGGCGTTGAAGCTAAAATAAAAACCTTTGTTTCTGTACAGCACTCCGGCATCAAAGTTATTGTTATTGTTTGACCTATCATCGGTAACATAAGGATCTAAAACTTGTCCATAACCGGGTTCAAAATCCTCTATATCAAGTCTAAAACTGTTGAAGTTATAAGAAATTCCAAAGGACAAATACTGCTTTGAATAATAATCTAAGGTCAAATGGTGCGCAAAAGAAAACTTAGCGCCTTTTTGTCGGGTATGTCCATTTTTATCATTGTACAATGTAAGTCCCACACCCGATTGATCAGCAATCCTAAAATCAGCATATAAGGATTGATTATCCGGAGCCCCCTTAATTCCCACCCATTGCGTCAAACCATTGGCCCTGATTCTGAAATTATCTCCAATACCTGCATAGGTTGGAGAAATTACAAAAGCATTATCCGCCAGATATTGTGTAAAAACAGGTAAGTGCAACTCTTGGGCTTGTCCATAAGAGATGACTAAAAAGAGCGTATATAAGATATATTTTTTCATCTGAATAGTTTTATTTTCCCACTAGTGGGTTTTAATACCTCGAGGCTTGCCTCGAGGTTCTTGATTTGAAACCTCATCTTCATAATTGATATTACCTGTAAAGTGTAAAGTGACCTACAAAATCCCGGTTATCCTTGTCATTATTTAATTTAATGATGTACCAGTAATCTCCAGTAGGAAGCTCTCTTTCTCTATATTTTCCATCCCAAGCTTGTCCAAGACGATATGTCCCAACTTCACGTCCGTAGCGATCAAATATTTTGAACTCCATGTTTGGAAAGTTGACGGCGCATCCTGGTGCCCAAGTATCTTGATTATTATCGCCGTTAGGGGTAAAATAATTAGGGATACAGATGTCAATAAACTCAAAGTACCTTGTGGCCGTAGCAATACATCCACTATTATCGGTTACGGTTACGGTATATTCGCCAGATTTTGTGATAATGAAGCTGCTGGTGCTTCCATAATCCTCACCGTTCAGCGTGAATTGGTACCCACCTGTTCCTCCTGTAGCCATGGCTACAATTTCATTCAATCCACCATCATTTAATCCTAGCATTAAAGCATTCACCTGAACGATATCAAACAAGGCCGTTGTTTTTTCACATCCATTCGTATGCGTAACTTCAACAAAATGACCGATACCTGGAACTACGTTTTCAAACACATTGCTTGATTGGATAGGTCCACCATTTAAGGAATAATGAAGTTCAGACAAATCGGTAATGCTATCATCAACCGTAACTGTCACCCTATTTCCTGGCGTATTGTCATCACATAGATATTCAACAACAGCAACTGGTTCAATTTTCACAGATTCTGGGAAAGTGATATTCCACTCTGTCTCGCAACCTTCAGCATCGCGAACAAAGACGGTATGGTCTCCTCCCTTCAATCCTGTAAAATCGAATTGTGTTTGCGTCAACGTTCCAGTGGTATAAGGGCCATTGTAATCACCTAAGCTTACGCTGTATGGTGCTGTTCCTCCAATAATGGCAATACTAAACTCGCCATCATTATCACCTTCACAAACTTCTGGAACAATCGATGATGGCACAAGGTCTACAATTAGGGCGTCTGGTTGCTTAATGGTAATATCAAGAATTTCATAACATCCCAATTCATCCTGGACGATGATTTGATAAGTACCTGGCGCTAAATTCTCGAATACATTGGTATCAAAAAATTGATTCAATTGTGGAGAAATGGCATATTTAATAACACCTGTTCCACCTGTTGCATATATTTCAACGATCCCATTGTTGCCTCCAAAACAGCTCACATCTAAAACTGATGAAGTGACTGCAAGTGGTAATAAAGGTTGTTTAATCTCTTTTTGTCCTGAGACTGTATTACAATCTCCACTTACCACCTTAACATGATAGATACCGGCATGAAGCTCATTAAAAACACCGGTAGTGTTTGGAAATATACCAGGGATTGGATTGCTTGAAGCATCTAACAGTGTATATACATAGTTACCCAATCCACCCTGAGCCTTTGCGATGATAACGCCATTATTATCTCCAAAACAATTGATGTCCGGATTAGTTGAAGTTAGAATTAATTCTAATGTAGGAACTGGATCAATCTTAATATCATTAGTGACTACAGCCACACACCCATTGGCATCTCTTACGTAATATTTGTAAGTTCCAGGAGTTACAGCAAATGTAGTAGAGCCTGTAAAAGCTATGCTATTTGCAAATGTACTATTTGAACTATAGGTATAAGGACCTGTTCCTCCAGTAGCACTAAGTGTAAGTGTAGCGTCGAAATCACAGGTTGGTGTTTTTTTAACCACCAAACTTGCTTTTATTTCAGTGGCTGGCTGAATAACAATAATTGCCGAATCCGCACTGCAATTGTAACCATCGGTCACTGTTATTGAATACGTTCCTGCTCCCAACCCTGAGAATACTCGTGACGCTTGAGGGCCTGAAGAACTTGCAACCGGCGAAATTCTATTCAAAGTATATAAATAATTACTGCCTTGTCCGCCTGTTGGTAAATCAACTGTAATGGTCGCATTATTATCACCAAAACAAGTTAGCATGGTTATGTCTGCACTTGCTGTAACTAAAATTGGTAATGGGTTTGTTAATACCACTATCTTTGTATCAATACAACCTTTACTATCTCTTACACTTACTGTATAAGTACCTTCGGATAAGTTTACAAATAATCCGTTTGAAGAATATGGTATTGTAGTTATCGTTGCTCCTGATAACTCAAACTCATAGCCTCCTGGCCAACCTCCTGTTGCAGTTGCAAAAATAGAGCCGTCATTATTGCCAATCACACAGGTAATTTCGGTATGTGTTTCAGAAATAGTCAATGCGGCACTTGGTGCTGTAATGGTAAAGTTCTTATCAACTGTACAGAATGGTGAACCTGTCAAACTCGCTGAAATGGTATAAGTTCCTGACGCTAAACCTTGGATGGTTATTGGCCCGGCATTTGGCGTTGTACCATTAGCAACCTGAACGCCTAAAGCATTAACAACAGTATAACTGAAAGATCCTGCTTTGTTGGTTGGCGTTGGAAATCTATCTATAAAAGTAACGTTCACACTGCCATCAGAGTCACCGAAACAAGTCACATCAACAACGGCGTCCACAGTGAGGTCAAATGTATTTGGATTGTTTACATAATGAACCGTTTGCAAACTACAACCAGTATCAATATTAGTCACTGTTATTTTGTAATTTCCAATTGGCAATCCTGTAAAAATACCTGTTGCATTAACTTGCGTAGGTACCTCTCCAGCAAAATCCTCTAAAGTATATTCTAAATTAGTAGGGGTGCCTCCTGTACTGCTTACTGAAACTTTGATTGTTTCATCATTAGTACAGGTAATAGCAGTATCAATCACAACATGTAAAGCATCTAACCTTATGAATGGTTTAATGGTTGCTGTTGCTGTTCCAACACATCCATTATTATCGTATACATTAATAGTGTATAAACCACCTGATAAATCGCTTTCAGTATAAATATTTTTAGATCCAGACTGTACAACAGCTCCTCCTTTAATAAACTCATATCTGGTATATGTTCCAGAACCTCCTGTGACTGCATTTATAGAAATGCTCGCAAAGTTGGTTGCGTTTGTTCCAGTAGTACAATTATACTCTACCACCACTGGTGCCGAAACCACAATGAGGTCTGCTTCTTTAACTTCTATAGTTTTAATTTCTGAACATCCTCTACCAGAATTTACTTGGATGGTATAAAAACCAGCTTTTAACCCTGTAAATACGTTCGAGTTTTGAACTGGTCCTGGAGTTGGTCCAGATACAATTTCGTAAGTGTAAATAGGGTTATCATTACTTGCAGGAAGATTGACCGTAATCGTACCATCACTTCCACCATTACAAGTTACATCGGTAGGTGTTAGTGAAAAATCTACCGGCGTTGCAGCATCCAAAGTAATAGTTGCTGTTTCTGTACACTTCGTTAAAGTATCCTCAATGGTGATGATATAACTTCCTGAAGGTACGCCTGAGAATACATTACCAGATAAAACTATACTTGATGCACTAGAATTGATACTATAAGTATAAGTTCCAGATCCTCCTACTGCATTTACCGTAATCTCTCCGTCATTAGTAGCACAGGTTATTACCCCTGTAATAGTTGGCGTCAATGCTAAAGCAGGATAAATCTCAATTGATAATGGTGTTGCATT
>JBARDR010000529.1:0-1663 GCA_049795335.1 Gelidibacter sp.
GTCTCAAGCTGAGAAAACGGTGGACGATAAAACTTTCGGGAAGCAAATTACTTGGGATATCCCTTTATTGGAAGGTTATGAATTTAGCTTTGTTCCCAACGTTGCCAAAAAGCCTGGAGTACATCATTTTCAGGGAATCGATTGTCCTGAGCTGATTGACCAAATAAAAGCCTACGCACCTAATGCCGTTTTAGTTTTTGGTTGGAATTTTAAAAGCCATCTTAAAACGCTACGCCATTTTCATGGGAAAATTCCGGTATGGTTTAGAGGAGATTCCACTTTGCTCAATGAAACTGGGGGTGTCAAAACTAAATTAAGACGTCTCGTTTTGTCGTGGGTGTACCAATTTGTGGATAAGGCACTTTACGTGGGGGAAGAAAATAAACTCTATTTTTTAAGACATGGTCTTAAAGCAAATGAATTAGTATTTGTGCCGCATGCTATAGATAATGAGCGTTTTTCTGATGATATAGAAAAGAATTATGAAGTGACTGCTCAACAATGGAGAGCGGAGTTAGGAATTCCTACAAGTGCTATTGTGTTGCTTTATGCAGGCAAATTTGAACCCAATAAACAGCTGGAATTCTTGATCGATGCGGTAATTGAAGTTAACAAACAGCGTGAAGATAAAATTATTTTAATGCTAGTGGGTAATGGCCCCTTGGAAAACGAATTGAAAAGCAAAGTCAAAGCTTATGATTTTGTGTTTTTTAAACCATTTCAAAATCAAACACAAATGCCCATTGTTTATCGTTTAGGTAATGTGTTTTGTTTGCCTTCCATATCTGAAACGTGGGGTTTGGCGATCAATGAAGCCATGGCATGTAGCAGACCAGTTATTGTAAGCGATAGAGTTGGATGTTCTAAGGATCTGATAATTGAAGATACTAATGGATGGATCTTTGACTATAGAAGTGGAAATGAATTAATTCAAATTTTAAAATCCCTTGAATTTAATGATTTAAACAGTAAAGGGAAGGTAGCATCACGATTAATTCAACAATGGAGCTTCGATACTATTGCTGCATCTATTGAAAAAGCATTAGAAAATGAAAAATAAAAAAATTCTCGGAGTTTTTGGAAATGTTGCTTTTTATGGACAGGAGCGGGGTAATTTACAGGTGTTTGAATTACTTCAAGACGCTGGTTTTGAAATGCTTTTGGCGGTTAACGACTTAGGATTTCAGTGGCATATTCAATCTGAGGTTGAGGCGAGGAATTTGGCTTATAAAAAAATTCGGTTTTCGTGGGATTTGAGAAAAACGCTAGATTTGAAGGTGTTGAAAGGTTACATAGTAAATATTCCAAGCTCCAATTACCAATTATATAAGCTAATTAAGTATTATAAACCAGATTATATTCATGTTTGCAATGATACTCATGTCATGATTTTATTGCCTGTTTTGTTGTTAAATAAAACGAAATTAATTTATCGCTTGGGTGATAAACCTTCCAGTTATCTTTCTGCGTTTCATCACTATTTATGGAAGCGCTTTATTATACCAAGAGTAAATTCCTTTGTGTGTATATCAAACTATATCAAACAAGAACTCACAAAGCTCGATTGTCCTGAAGATAAAATTACAGTGATTTATAATTTTCCTCCAAAACGAATAAAGTTACTTGATGACGATCTGCCCAAAAGAAATAACGACTACATTAC